>JACFMY010000028.1 GCA_019455155.1 Caldilineaceae bacterium | reverse complement strand
GGGAGGTCGATCGCCTGGTCCGGGACCTGCGCGCTAGCGGCGCAGTCGAGGCCGCGCGCACAGAAGCGCGGACCTTCTTGCAGCAGGCATCTGACAGCCTGGCGGCCTTCCCGGACAACGTATATCGCCGCTCCATGCAGGGGCTGTGCGATTTTGTCGTGCAGCGCACCTACTGAGCCGGCGCCGTCCCCGCATTTTCCTTCAAGACCGGGTATTCATAATCAATGAGATGAGTCTGCGCGCGGAGCAGCCATGCCACTGAGGTTGCTCGCAACCAGAGGCAGGTGGCGGGCATTACTTGTTCTGCTTCTTGCTGCGAACCTGGCCGGAGGGAACGCTGACCACAGTCTGAAGCTTCTGCGCGGCCGTCTTGTCTCGCTTGGAGGTAGAGGCCGGCGCGACATCGACCAGTGTAGGCTGCAGCGGCGGCTGGCTGGTGGATTGGGCCGGCGCTTGAGCAGCTGTCTTGGTCTTGTCGCCGTCCTTCTGCGCCATCTTTGATGATTTTGTCGCTGTGGCCTTGGATTTGCTGGCCCGCGCGGCGTCTGTGGACTTGCTGGTTGCCGCCTTAGCCGGTTTCGCGGGGGCAGATCTGGTCACCGTATCCTGTCCAGCCGCGGCTGCCTTGCGCCTCTCCTTGGGTGGTGCTTGGGACGGCGCGGCCTTTCCTGCCGGTGCTGCACTGGGTGGCGCGGGTTGCGTGGCTGGCGGCTTGCTCGCAGCCGCCTTCTTCGACGGCGCCGCGCGCGCCGCTTCGGCGGCGACACCGGTTGCGCTCCCCGTTTTGGCCCGCCTGGAGGGTGACTTACTTACGTCCTTGGTTGTGGGCGCTGGCTTGGCCCTGGTCTTGGGTGATGTGGCAGCTTTCTGCGCGGCCTTGGTCTCACCTTTGGCCTCTTTGGCGTTCGGCTTGGTTGGCTGTGAGGTCGCCTTTGCCCGGGGGGCGCGCTTTCCTGCTGGCGCGGTGGCCGTCTCTGGCGTCACAGCCTGTTGGGGCTTATCCTCTGGAATCTGGTTATCCTGGCTACGCCGGGCGCGTTGCCTGGACGAAGGTGGCGCAGGGGCTGCGGGCGCGGGCTGGCTGGTGCGGCGCCTGGTTGAAGTTCTTCGTTTGGCTGCTGCGCCATCGTTACCCGGTGGCGCCTGGTCGGGAGTTGGGGAGGCCTGAGGCATGGTCGTGTCAGTGGCGGTAGGCGGTGCTGGGCCGCGCTGGCGCCGCCTGCCCTTCGCCGAGGGCTTATCCTCGGGGGCGGGCGATCCATTGGCGGCGGCAGGCTGCTTGCCGTTGCGCTGACTGGCGCGCACAGCAGGGGGTGAGCTGGCGGCCTCCGCTACGGCTTGCTGCTGCGACCCACGACTGTCGCTGCCTGCCGGGACCTGCAACAATTCGGCCTGTTCTGCCGGGATCTCCGCACGCGACCGGCGAGGCGACGTATCGCCAGCTGGAGGCTCCGGCTCAGGCGTATCCCTGCTGTCACTCAGCGCCCAGATCACGGCTACGGCGTCTTTGTCTGCGGTCTTGATGAGTTGCTTGCCCATGACACCGCGCCCCATGGCGGGCAGCTCATCGAGGGCGACAGGCTTGGCTGTCCCGCGCAAGGTTACAAAGGCGAGCATCGTAGCGGCTGCGGGAGATAACACCAATGCCGCGCTCACCGGGCCAGTCTTGGCGCTGGTCTTGTGGGTAACGATGCCGCTGCCGTTGCGACCCTGGGTGCTGTATTCGGTCAAAGGTGTCTTTTTGCCATAGCCTTCGACCGTAACAGATAGCAGTTCGCCGTCGGGATCGACAATCCCTGCGTAGATGACCTGATCCTTCTTCTTGAGTCTGATGCCGCCTACGCCGCCGGCCGGCAAGCCCATGCTGCGCACATCTGCCTCGGCAAAGCGGATGCTCTGCCCAGAGGCGGTGACCAGGATCACCTCCTGATTGCCCGTGGTGTGCAGCACCCAACCCAGGCGATCGCTGTCATCCACATTGATAACGGCAAACTCACTGCCCGTGTTGGCCTGGACATCGGTCACTGCAACACGTTTGACCGCGCCCTGTTCAGTGACCAGGAAAAGGTAGCCACCGTCGTCGCCCAATGCGGTGCGAGGGAGAGTGACGGCCGCAGCCATGGCGTCGCGGCCAAGGAAGCCCGACAGATCGGAGACCTTCTTCGAGCTGCCTTCACCTGGGATCTCGTGAATCCCGACGCGGCTGCAACGGCCATCCTTGCTGAATACGTATAAATAGTCGCGTGTATTGGCGGAGAGCAAAGCCACCTGGCTATCTTTGCCCACCTGGCGCACGGTCGCAGCGCTAAGCTTGACGACCGGCTGGCGTCGCAGATCACCGTTTTTGCTGACGCTGACCCACACCTGTTGATCGGGCAACAGATCCGTTGTGGTAAGCGTGCCACGGGTGCGATCGACAATCTGCGTGCGGCGGGCGTCGGCATATTCTGCCTTGAGCGCCAACAGCTCTTCCCGAATCACGATAAGGATCTTATGCGGGTTGGCAAGCAGATCTTCCAGATAGGTGATTCGCTTGAGGAGATCGTCATGCTCGTCCTTGAGCTTCTTGCGCTCCAGGGCCGCCAGGCGGCGCAGCTGCATATCGAGAATGGCCTGTGCCTGGATCTCGGTGAACTTGAAGTTGCTGATCAAGTTCTTGCGCGCGGTCTCCACAGTCTGGCTGCGGCGAATGGTCTGGATCACTTCATCGAGGACATCCAGCGCCCGCAGCAACCCTTCCACAATATGAGCCCGGTCGCGGGCCTGTTTGAGATCATATTCGGAACGCCGCCGTACGATCTCCTGGCGATGCTGGACAAAGAGCTGGAGCATGCGCTTGAGGCTCAACAGCCGCGGATGGCTATCCACCAGCGCCAGCATCTGCATGCCGAATGTCTGCTGTAGGGGCGTATATTTGAAGAGATCGGCCAGGACATCCTTGGGGTCAACTGTGCGGGCGAGCTCGATGACAATCCGCATACCTGTGCGGTCAGACTCGTCGCGCAAATCACCGATGCCCTCGATCTTGCCGTCGCGGACGAGATCGGCGATGCGTTCCAGCAACGTCGTCTTGTTCGTCTGGTAGGGCAGTTCGGTGATGACAATACGTGTGCGGCCCCGGCTGATCTCTTCGAAATGGGCCTTGGCCTGGATGATTAGCCGGGACTTGCCCACAGAATAGCCCTGGGCAATGGCATCGACGTCGTCTTCATTCTTGTTTTCCTCGCGGAAGCGGTAGACGATGCCGCCGGTTGGAAAATCGGGCCCCTTGATAAACTGCATCAGTTGCTCGATGGTCACATCATCGACCTTGTCGAAGCGGTCGATGATGTAGACGAGCGCGTCGACAACTTCGCCCAGGTTATGGGGCGGGATATTGGTGGCCATACCCACAGCAATGCCGCTGGAGCCGTTGATCAGCAGATTGGGCAGGGCGGCAGGCAGGATATCCGGCTCGCGCAGCGTGTTGTCGAAGTTTTCGTGCCAGTCGACGGTATCCTTGCCCAGATCATCCAGCATCAGGCTCGAGATCTTGGCCAGCCGCGCCTCCGTGTAGCGCATGGCCGCGGCGTTGTCGCCGTCGATGCTGCCGAAGTTTCCCTGCCCATCGATGAGCGGGTAGCGCAGGCTAAAGGATTGGGCCATACGCACCATGGCATCATAGACCGCGGCGTCGCCATGGGGATGGTATTTACCCAGGACTTCACCGACGATGCGGGCGCTTTTCTTGTGCGGCTTGTCGTAGGTCAGCGACAGGTCATGGTATATGGCGTAGAGGATACGCCGGTGCACGGGCTTAAGGCCATCGCGCACATCGGGCAGCGCACGCGCGACGATCACGCTCATGGCGTAGTCCAGATACGCCACCTGCATTTCCTGGGTGATATCAGTAGGACGAACCGTGCCAGCAATGGGCTCCAGCGCGCCGTTGGTTGGCTGTGTGCCGTTCATTTCAGTCATGTAGTTACCGTTGCATGTTTCATGAGCCGGTTCATCTTATAGTACCTGCCCCCTGGGAGATGGAGAGATCTCAGGCCGGTGCGCCCACTCTGCGTTCTACTTCAATCCGCCGCAGCTCCATCACCTGGTCCCGCAACGCCGCGGCGCGCTCGAACTCCAGCGCCTTGGCCGCATCCTTCATCTCCTTTTCAAGCTGGCGGATCAGCGCAGCCAGCTCTTCCGGCGGCAGGTGTGTGGGATCGACATCTGGAACCATGGGACCGCCATCTGCAGCCTGGTATTCCGGTTTGCTTTCAGCCATGACGCGCACACGATCCGTGAGATCTCGAATGCTCTTGACAATGGTGCGCGGCTCGATGCCATGCTCCTGGTTGTAGGCTTCCTGGATGGTGCGGCGCCGGTTGGTTTCGTCAATGGCGAAACGCATGGAGTCCGTGATGTTGTCAGCGTAGAGGATGGCCATGCCTTCCACATGCCGCGCGGCGCGGCCGATAGTCTGGACAAGCGATCGCTCGCTGCGCAAGAAGCCTTCCTTGTCGGCATCGAGCACGGCCACCAGGGAGACCTCAGGCAGGTCGAGCCCTTCGCGCAGGAGGTTGATGCCCACCACAACGTCATAGATGCCCATACGTAGATCGCGCAGAATCTCCACCCGTTCGATGGTATGGATATCGCTGTGGAGATAGTGCACCTTGATGTTGAGCTCGGCCAGGTATTCGGTCAGATCCTCGGCCATGCGCTTGGTCAGGGTCGTCACCAGGACGCGCTGCCCAACCGCCACGCGCTGCTTGATCTCCTTGACCAGGTCGTCGATCTGGCCTTTGGTAGGTCGAACCTCTACCACAGGGTCAAGGAGGCCTGTCGGGCGAATCACCTGCTCTACCACCTGTTCGGCATGTTCGTGCTCGTAGGGCCCCGGTGTGGCGCTGACATAGACTACCTGGTTGACATGCTCCTCAAACTCGGCAAAGGTCAGAGGGCGGTTGTCCAGCGCGCTGGGGAGGCGAAAGCCAAAGTTGACCAGCACCTCCTTGCGCGCCCGATCGCCGTTGTACATACCACGAACCTGGGGCACCGTCATGTGGCTTTCGTCGACAATGAGCAGCCAGTCCGCGGGAAAGTAATCCAGCAACGTCCAGGGGGTGCTGCCCGGCGGGCGCTGAGCCAGCGGCCGGCTGTAGTTTTCGATGCCGTTGCAGTAACCGACCTCGCGCAACATTTCCACGTCATAGTTGGTTCGCTGGCGGATACGCTGAGCCTCGAGGAGCTTGCCCTGGGACTCGAAGTAAGCCGCCTGCTCTTCCATTTCGGTCAGGATATCTTGAATCGCTTCTTCCAGGCGATCCTGAGGCGTGACAAAGTGTTTGGCCGGGAAGATATCCACCTGCTGGTGATCGGCTACGACCTCACCAGTCAGCGTGTTGATCTCGCTGATTCTCTCGATCTCATCACCCCACAGGCTGATACGGTAGGCGTTTTCTCTGTCAGCCGGCTGGATCTCCAGCACATCCCCGCGCACGCGAAAGCGTCCGCGCTGCAGGAAGTTGTCGTTGCGGTCGTAATAGATCTCGACCAGGTGGCGCAAGATCTGGTTGCGCCGTATCATGTCGCCCACGCGCAGATTTAGCACCACGCGCCCGTAATCTTGCGGGCTGCCAAGGCCGTAGATGCACGAGACGGAGGCCACGATCACGACGTCCCGGCGGCTAAAGAGCGCGCTGGTTGCAGCCAACCGCAGGCGGTCGATCTCCTCGTTGATCTGCGCATCCTTTTCAATGTACGTGTCCGTACGCGGGATGTAGGCCTCGGGCTGGTAGTAGTCGTAGTAGCTGACGAAGTACTCGACGGCGTTGTGGGGCAGGAACTCCCGCATCTCGGCGTAGAGCTGCGCTGCTAATGTCTTGTTGTGGGCAATGATCAACGTCGGCTTCTGCACGCTCTCGATGACCTTAGCCATGGTATAGGTCTTTCCCGAGCCCGTGACGCCCAACAGGACCTGGTGCCTCATCTCCGCCTGGATGCCAGCGACCAGCATAGAGATGGCCTGCGGCTGGTCACCAGTCGGTTGAAACTCGCTGATAACTTGAATAGGCGGCATACGATCCGTGCCTCTCCACGAACAAACACGCCGAAAATGCGAACATAAGTTCGAATATAGCAAGTATACCGCGACAGGCCGCTTTTGTCCAGTGAAACACCCCTGTTTTCGGCCACCTGGCGTGCCTTGCCGCAGCGATTTCTGCCGTCTATTTGCGCCCAAAAAGAAGCTGGAAACGCGGGGGCGCTTCCAGCCATGCAAGGCAAACACTCGGCCGGGCGCGCCGCGCAGAACCTGGCGAGGGGCCAGGTGCGCGGCACGCGGTTACACTATTTGCGGACCAAGGGCAGGTAGGCAGTTTCGCCTGGCGTCACGTCTTGCCAGTAGCCAGCCGCGACCTGCGCCGCATCCTGCGTCAGCGGAGGTCCAGCTACCGGCTCGCCGACAGTGCCATGAAGGACAAAGTCTCCGGCCATCACCGGTTCGCCGCCGCTGAAGTAGGCGCTGCGTATGAGGGTTCCCGGCACATCTGCAGCAAGGGCCACGCCGGCCAGCAGCAGCACCGCAACGAGCAGCGCGACGATCACCATCCCTATCTGTGTACGTCTTCGCATGGCAGCCTCCTAGCGATGTCCCAGCCGCAACCGTACGCCGCCGATCTCGATTCTGTCGGAGGTGTTGTTGTTGAACCTCAGGACAAAACGGACCATCAGTGGCCCGTCGGTGGCGCTCAGCTGGCCGTCGGACGGCGTGTACGAAACAGACGTATCTGTTGTGCTACTCAGGTTGGTCTGGTTCAGCAGCAGATCGGTCGAGTTGTTCGCGCCATTCCCCTGAACCAGCGATATCTCGTCGATGTAGCTGCTGGCATTCGATACGCGGTAGTAGATCGTAAGTTGTTCGACCGTCACCGCCTGACCATAGAGCACAGCGGGCGTGTTGATGGGGATATAGAAGTAGCGGGGACTAGTCGAGGCAGCCCGGGAGCGGAGATGTACGGTACCCGATGACTGCACATCGACAACGAGCGCGGACTCAGCCTGGTCGTCCCAGGGGACGCCGGCGCCGCCACCCACAAAGAGGTACGAATCGTCGTTGCTGCGGATGCCGCGCGCATGGACAAAGTCAGGCGAGTAGATGCCAGTGTCGCCGGCGCCGCCCACCTCTTCAGCGTACAAACCATATTGATTACCACGCGCATAGATCCCTGAGCTGTTTGTGCCAGTGTGCGTATTGGTCACCATCAGCGCGTAGTCCGTGCCGGCCGGTTCGCCCTCGATTTCAGCTCCTGGCACGAGGCTGAAGGCGTAGGCCGTCGCCCGCAACGGCTGGCGCGGCAGCGTCGTGCTCCCGACCTTCAATTCCAGAAAGAGCGCTTCGTCGAAGTCATTGGGTAGAAGCGGGACGGACGCACCAAGCACCAGGTGGAACAGTCCATTGGCGACGGGCACATTGTTGTGGGTTTCAGGCCCCCATTCGCGCGTGCCGCCGCTCGGGGCATCGAAGAATGATGCCTCGAAATTGACCGATCCATTGAAGGGTACGCCGCTGCTGTTGGTCAGATAACCCTGGTAGTTCATGGTGTACGGGGGTTGGGCCAATATGAGATCCACGCCCGCTGCATCCACCGCGCCCTCACTGCCTGCATCCACGGGGGCGGCATATTGGGCCGGATCGCCCTCAACCGGTACACCAGGATGTGGCTCATCGTCGTCCGGCAGCTGGGCCGATGCGCTGCCTGTAAACGAAACCACCAGCACGGCAACGAGTGCCGTCGTCAAGAGTCGTCGCCATCGGTTTGAATCCACGCCATTTCCTCCTTGAGAGACAAGTACTGGTTGCACAACTCCTTTGTAAAGCGGCGCATGGTGCACCGGGACGATGAAAGGACCGGTGTGTTGTGGACTACCGGCTCACCAGCCTGTTGCAGGGAAACGAGCCGCCCAATTAGGCGATGTGATGGAACGAAGAGGCAGATCGATCAATGCTGGCATCAATGCACACCGGCAATCACGACCAGGGGGAAACGAACGAAACAAACGCGGCAGTAGCCGAAAAGGGGGGAGCAAGAGCGGTCCTGCAACCCCACTCAACGAGCTGTGAATGGGGTCCAGAAATGAACAGTTACTCGGCGCCTGGCTGCATCTGGACGACAGCCGCCGCCCATGTCATGCCCGCGCCAAAAGAAACCAACAGAAGGGTGTCCGCCGGCTTGATGCGCCGGTAATCGAGGTTTTCGGCCAGCGCCAGCGGTATGGACGCGGCGGACGTGTTGGCGTACCGATCAATGTTGACGACGAAACGGTCCAGGGGCAATCCCATCTCTCTGGCCGCGGCCTGGATGATGCGCAGATTGGCCTGGTGCGGGATGATCCAGTCGACATCCTCGATCCCCATGCCCGCGTGCTGCAGGGCCTGGCCGCTAGCCGGTCCCACAACCCGGGTCGCGAACTTGAAGACCTCGCGCCCATTCATCTGGAGATAATGGCTGCCTTCGGCCAGCACGTCGGCGCTGAAGGGCCGCGCCGAACCGCCTGCTGGCATGATGATATGCTGTGATTGGCTGCCGTCAGATCCCAGGACGAAGCCCTTGAGCCCGCAGGGCTGGTCCGTCGCCTGCACCACCACGGCCCCCGCGGCGTCACCAAAGAGCACGCACATGGACCGGTCCTGCCAGTTGAGAAACCGGCTGAGCAGTTCCACCCCAACGACCAGGATATTGGAGTAGGCGCCCGTGGCGATAAACTGGTAGGCCACGACCAGCGCGTAGACAAAACCGGTGCAGCCCGTGACAATGGTGAGCGCCGGCACGTTCGATGCGCCCAGGGCTGCCTGCACCTGGCTGGACACCGGCGGCGTGAAATGGTCGGGCGATGAGGTTGCCACTAGGATCAGATCCAGGTCCGTGGCGGGAAGGTTCGCCTTCGCCAGGGCGCTGGAACCCGCCTTGACGGCCATGGTCGAGGTTGTCTCTTGGGCTCCGGCAATCCGCCGCTCGCGAATACCGGTGCGCTGGACAATCCATTCGTCCGACGTATCGAGCGTGCGTTCCAGATCGTGGTTGGTCACGATATGGCCGGGTGCATAGGCGCCCCAACCTGTGATCTTACCGTAAATGGGAGCCATGGTCGTTCCCCATTGAATGTGGGCAAATGTGCCGCTGTCTTGTGCGGGTGGGTCGTAGACGGCCATGCAAGGCAGAACGGCCGTTGGCTGTTCTGTTGGGAAGCAGATACAAGATACTACAAAATTGCGTTTTGTTCACGTTTCTCCTACGATGGGGGCCGGCGCGCGGTGACGCCTGCCTCTAGCCCAAATGTTGGTAAAACCGCACAGGATCTGGATATGACAATGCTCGACCGCTCCGCTCCGGTTCGACCGGGCGAAGAGCTTGACCTGGCCAGCCTCGAGGCATATCTGGTCGCCCAGCTCCCCCGAGCGCGGGGAACACTGGCAGTGGAGCAGTTTCCCAGCGGGTTCTCCAACCTCACCTATCTGCTCCGGCTGGGCGACCAGGAGCTGGTTCTGCGTCGCCCGCCCTTTGGCGCCAACATCCGGAGCGCCCACGATATGGGACGCGAGTATCAGGTCCTCACCGGATTAGCGCGCGTCAAGGCGCGTACGCCACGACCACTGCTCTATTGCACGGACCTGACGATTATCGGCGCGCCCTTCTACGTGATGGAACGGCTCCACGGCGTGATCTTGCGTGCTCAATATCAAAAGGAGCTTACCCTGGCGCCTGATCTCATGCGGCGCATCTCGCTTGCGGCAGTAGACAACCTGGCTGCCATCCATGCCATCGACTACCAGGCTGCCGGGCTAGCTGATCTGGGCCGTCCCGAGGGCTATATCGAGCGCCAGGTGGAAGGCTGGACGCGCCGTTACCGCAATGCACAGACCGATGAGGTGCCGGAGTTGGAAGGGATCATGGCCTGGTTGGCCACGCACCGCCCGGCCACGGGCAGCGCTGCGCTGATCCACAACGATTACAAATACGACAACTTGATGCTCGATCCGGCCAATCTGGCCGAGATTGTCGCGGTATTAGACTGGGAGATGTGCACGATCGGCGACCCGCTCATGGATCTGGGCACGACCCTGGGGTATTGGATCGAGTCAGGCGACCCGCCATCCATGCACGGCATGTTTGGCCTGACGGCGTTGCCCGGCAATCTGGACCGGGAGGCAGTCATCGAACGGTACGCCGCGACCAGCGGCCGCGACATAGCCGATCCCCTCTTCTACTATCTCTATGGCCTCTTCAAGATTGCCGTGATCATCCAGCAGATCTATGCGCGGTACAGAAAAGGACATACGAAAGACCCGCGCTTTGCAGGGCTGGGCCAGGTTGTCAAAGCCTGTGGTGAGATGGCGCGCTTGGCGCTGGAAAAGCAGCGGGTCAGCCGGCTCACCAGTTGACCGCACTCACGGTGAGCTTTCGCCGTCAACGTTTGGGGCGCACACCGATATCGCCCTGTCTTTGGGGGTGGCGGCCTGTCGCGTCGCCCAAGAAGCTCCGGATGTATTCCATGTCAGCGTCCAGGTCACCTGTGGGCATAATACTCTGGCCGAAGCTGATGAAGCGCCGGCCATAGTCTACCGCGGCCAGCACAATGGGTACTTTGGCCGCCAAAGCAACATAGTAAAAGCCGCTCTTCCAGTACTGGGTTTTCCCGCGTGTGCCTTCAGGGGTGATGGCAAGGACCATGCGGCCGCGACGCGCAAATTCCTCCGCCAACTGGTCGACAAATTTCGAGCTCTTGCTGCGGTCCACCGGAATACCGCCTAGCCAGCGTACGATTGGCCCGAACGGACCATTGATGATCGAGTCTTTGATCAGGAAGTTTGGAAACGGCACAGGGAAGGCCCGGCTGTAGATAAAGCCGATGAAGAAATCCCAATTGGACGTATGTGGCCATACGACAATCACATATTTGTCGGCGCCGGGGTCAATGTACTGGCCGTTCCACCCCAACAGACGAAAGAGCCAAAACCAGAATCGTTGTAGGGGTGTACGTTTAAACGCAAGGGGCTGAATGGTCATGAATCGTTCCTCTTATCTTACGCCCAGGCGTTCCACGATTGTTCGCATGGCGCGATAAGCTATCAAGATATCATAGCGTATTCGTGGCGTTCAGCCAAGCCAGCGCTTGCGCCGGCGATAATGCTTTACATCGCGGTAGCTCTTGCGTTCTCCTACTTGGGTGAGGCCCAGGTAGAACTCCTTGATGTCGGCGTTTTCACGGAGCTGCGCCGAGGGGCCGTTGAGCACAATGCGACCGGTCTCCATGACGTAGGCCGTATGGGCAATGCTCAGCGCTATGTTGGCGTTCTGTTCCACCACCAGCATGGCCACGCCGGACTCCTCGTTGATCTGGCGAATGATCGAGAAGATCTCCTGTACGAGGAGCGGCGCCAGGCCCAGGGATGGCTCGTCCAACAGCATGAGCCGGGGCCGGGCCATGAGTGCCCGGCCGATGGCCACCATCTGCTGTTCACCGCCGGACAGATAGCCGCTGACTCGCTTGCGCAGATCTTTCAACTGGGGGAAATAGTGATAGACCCGCTCCAGATCGGCCTGCACCGCGGCGCTGCGCGGGGATTCTGCCCGGAACAACATGCCCGCGAGCAGGTTTTCCTCGGTGGTCAGGTGGCCAAACAGGCGGCGCCCTTCAAAGACCTGAGCAATGCCCAGGCGCACAATGGCGTCCGGCGACAGCCGGTCGATAAGCTGGCCGTCGAACTCGACGGTGCCGCGGGTGATCCGGCCCTCTTGGGTGCGCAACATGCCCGATATGGCCTTCAAGGTCGTGGTCTTGCCCGCGCCATTGGCCCCCAACAGCGCGACAATCTGCCCCGCCTCCACAGCAAGCGTAATCCCACGCAGGACCAGGATCACGTCACTATAGACGACTTCGATATTGTTGATGGTGAGCATCTGCTTGCTTGGTGAGGGCGAGTGGGTTGAAGGCTAGTGGCAGTGACAGGTTCCGTCACGACCCTTCACCCACTCGCCGCTTCATTTACTCATGGCGCCGGTGGACGCGTGTCTGGAAGCTCAAAGAAATCCTGTACGGTGACATAGGTTAGCTTGCCATCTACCGTGGCAACGCGACGGATGGTCGCTACTGCCGGCGCGCGATTCTCACCGCGTACATCCAGCGCATAGAGGCCGCCAGCCGAGACCAGCCCCAGATCCTGCATGGCCGCCATGAAGCTTTCGCCGCTCAGGTTCTCATAGCCGCTGGTGTTGATGGCGTGCTGCAGAATGTCGCGAATGGCAAAGAGGGATCCGTAGCTGAGCAGGTAGCCCACGGCCTTTTCCGTCTCTGGATAGCCGCCCGCTTCGAACGCCGCCAGCGCCTTCTGCACCCCTGCCACCTCCGTGTCGGTCCACCAGTAGGAAGGCACAACGCCGTACATACCCTCGGCCAGGGTCGCGTTCTCACCCAGGATGTTGAGCACATCCTGGTTCATCGCCCAGTTGACGCCACCCACCACCACGCTGTCCCAGGCGCCCAGCGCCCGCAGGGTGCCGATAACCTGGGCCGGTCCAAACGACAGGGATTGGATGTAGATCACGTTGGCGCCGTTGACCAGAAGATTCTGCAGCTGGCCTGTGACATCGGCACTGGGCGAGATCTCCTGTTGCTCTAGAGGCAGCACGGTAACGCCCAAGGACTCGGCGTAGGCCAGGGCTTCCGGCGTCGTCGCGCCGGCGCCGAACGCGTTGGCCCAGCCAACGACGCCGACGACGATTTCGTCACCTGCACCTTCCGGTTTGATCTCCGCCCAGTTTTCCGCCGCCCATTTGACGAACCCAGCGAATTGATCCGAATAGATGGGCGCGACACCGACGGTGTAGCCATTGCGCGGGATGTAGAAGGCCTCGGCGTTAAGACCAGCCGCCAGATTCGGAATCTTGTCCTCATTGACGCGATCCTTGAGGACAATCGTGGCGCCGCTGCCATAGGTGAGCACAAAGAGCGGCTTGGGATCCTCGGCGCGGAAGGACTCGTACGCGGCGAGCTCCTGCTCTGGATCGTACTGGGTGTCTACTAGGCGAATGCTCAGCTCAGCGCCACAGACGCCGCCGGCGCCATTGATTTCCTCGACGGCATCGTTAGTGCCGTTGATGAAGCTGTTACCGAGGATGGTAGACAACGGCCCGGTGAGACCAGCCTGCTGGTAGACGACGATCGTCTCGCCTTCATGGGTTGTCGCACAGGGTGCAATCGCGTTTTCGGCCTCTGGGGCGGCCGCCATCGCGACCCCCGCTTCCGGCGCCGCCGGCGCCTCCACAGCAGCTTCGGTGGGTGCGGCCGGCGCTTCTGCGGCAGGCGGTGCGGTACAACCTGCTGCCAGCGCAGCCAACAACAGACCGGCCAGCAAGAAATGCACAAACCTCCTCATGGGAGCCTCCTTTGGAATAGATGAAACCAGCAACTTTGCAGGATTACAAGCAGCGCCTTGGGCAGGCTGTCCAGACACACGCCGTCCGCCTTACGGACACTCAACGCGAGAACGGGCGCAGCCGCCACGACGCTTTCAGCAACTCCCAACGGTGGGCCAGGCCCCGTGGCTCAAAGATCAGGAAGAGCATGAGCACCAGGCCAAAGAAAATGGGCCGGAACGAAGTCAACAGATCCGCGGCAAAGGCAGGGAAGAGCCGGGCACTGGCCGCGCCGGTCGTAGTGGCCAGATCCTCGAGCAAGATGAGGGTCGTGACCCCCAGAAACGGCCCCAGGTTGTGGCCCAGACCGCCTACGACCAGCATGCCAAGCAGCAAAATGGACTCGTCAAGACCGTAGCCTAGCTCGGTGCCGACGCTCCGTTGGCTGATGGCCTTGAGCCCGCCGGCCAGACCGGCCAACATAGCGGCAATGAAGAAGGCACGCAGCTTGAAAGTAAATTGGTTGACTCCCAGCAGCTCGGCGGCCAGGTCGTTGTCACGCACCGCGATCAGGGCGCGGCCCAGCTTGGTACGGCGGATATTGACCAGCAACACCGTCGTAATGACCAGCACGGCAAGCGAGATGTAGAAGACCCGCCCGACTTCGTTGAAGACGATCCCGCCGATGACCGGCACCGGTACCTCAATACGTCCAGACGAGCCACCCAGAAAGGTGGGAAAGGTATGCCGGCTGAGCCAGGGGATGATGAACTGCGCGGCCAACGTGGCCATGGCCAGGTAAAAGCCCCGTACGCGCAGCGAGGGGAGGCCAAAGATCAGCCCCATTACGCCGGTAGCCACGGCGGCGAGCGGCAGTGACAGATACACAGGCAGCGCCAGATAGGTGGCACCCAACGCCAGGGCATAGCCGCCCACCAACATGAACGCTGCCTGGCCCAGCGATATCTGGCCGGTCATGCCGGTGAGGACATTGAGCCCCTGCACCGCAACTACGGTGTACATGACGCGGTTGGCAGTGATGGTCACATAGGCGTTGCCCCAGAGTGGGATTGTCAACGCGAGCAGAAGACCCACTGCAGCCGCCACCCGCTGCCAGGGGCGCCGCAAGATCGACATATCCTGCACATAGCTGCGGTCATAATCGCCGGCCGGCCTAAGCACTGCCATAATACGACCCTCGCCTCCGCCTAGACTCGTTCAATGCGTTTCTGACCGAACAGGCCCTCGGGCCGCACAATCAGCACGATCAACAACAGCACGTAGGGCGCGATCTCCGCTGAGTTACGCACCTCGATGTGGCGGGATGCCTGTACCAACGCCTGCACAAGGCCCACACTGAGACCACCCAGAATCGCACCTGCAAAGGACTCCAACCCACCCAGCAGGACAGCAGGGAAAGCCACGAGCACAACCGTTGCCATATTCAGACTGACGCCTGTCAACGTTGCCAACAACACGCCGCCTACAGTGGCAATGACCCCGGCAATCGCCCATGAGAGGCCAAAGATGCGCGAGACACGGATGCCCACACCCTGGGCCACCTCATGGTTTTCTGCCGTTGCCCGCATGGCCAACCCGGTCTTGGTGTATTGAAAGAACAGGATAAAGGCGACCGTGGCCAGCGCTGCCACAATAAAGGTCGCAATGAGGCTCTGGCGCAGAATGATGGTGTCGTTGAACGCGCCTGGAAACGGAATACGGACCACGTCGCTGGGAGAAAAGGGTGTTGGAAAATTGCTCTTTGGCTGCGTGCCAAAGAGGATCGAAACCCCACCCTCCAGAAATTGGGCCAGACCCAGCGTAATCAAGATAATGGACAATACAGGCTGGCCGGTCATGGGACGCAGAACCAGCCGTTCAATGGCCAGTCCTACCAGGATTGACGCCGCAATAGCAGCCGGCGTCGCCGCCCACAACGGCAGGTTGAAGAGCTCGCCTCCCCGTTCTGAACCGCCGGCAAACCACCAGGTCAGATATGCCCCTAACATGACCAGATGCCCATGGGCGAAGTTATAAACTTCCGATGCCTTGAAAATCAGCACCAACCCCAACGCAATGAGCGCGATCGTTCCGCCATTGAGGATACCCGTCACCACCTGTTGCGGAACCAGGACCCAGTTCATGAAGCACTCCTTCCCACGTGAACTCTCAATAACAGGCCCCTTGGGGCACGCGCGGCCATGGCGCTATGTCTCTGACTCCTCCACAAACATGATTCGCAGCTCTGTTTCCACCACACCCTCCCGGCCATCCTGGTAGCGCACCGGTGCGTGGACACGCACGCGTTCGTCGCCCCGGTACATAGCGGCGATGATGCCATCGTAGCGTTGGGCGAGGAAGCCGCGGCGCAACTTCCGCGAACGGGTCATCTCCGCCTCGTCCGCGTCGAACTCCTTGTGCATGAGCACAAAGCGCCGCACCCGTCCAGCAGCCGGCAGGCTGGCGTTGACATCCTGGACGGCGCCAGCGATCAGGGCGTAGACCTCAGGCTTCTGGGAGAGGTCGAGGAACGTCGTGTAGCCGATGCCCTGCTTTTCCGCCCAGTTGCCCACATTTTCAAAGTCAATGATGATCAGTGCGGTGGCGAAGTCCCATTCCGGACCGCCGACAGCCATGACGTCACGGATAAAGGGACTGAATTTCAGCCGGCCTTCGATGAACTGGGGCGAGAAGTGTTCGCCCGAGGCCAGCGTCACCATGTCCTTCACGCGATCCAGGTAGATCACATGGCCGTCCTTGTCGATATAGCCGGCGTCACCTGTACGGAACCAACGCCTGCCGTCGGGATCGATGGCAAGGGCCTGCGCGGTGGCGTCGTCGCTTTTGTAGTAACCCTGAAAGACGTTGGGGCCCGCGATCTGGATTTCGCCGTCGTCTGCGATGCGCACCTCAATGCCAGGCGCGGGCTTGCCGACACTGGCAAATTTGACATCGCCGTCCCGGTGCAGCGTCGCGCCGCCCGCTACTTCGGTGGAGCCATAGATCTGCTTCAAGTTGATGCCCAGGGCGTGGAAAAAGCGCATGGCATCGGGGCTGAGCGCCGCGCCCGCGGTGTAGGCAGAACGCACCTGCGATAGACCGAGCTGGTCGCGCAACGGGGTGAAGAGGAACAGATCGCCCAGCCGGTAAGCCAGGCGTAGACCAATACCGGCCGGTTGATTGGCGATCCGTTTTTCTGCCATCTGGTAGCCAACGCCCAGGAACCAGCTGTAGAGCTTGCGGTTCAGCCACGAGGCATCGCTCATACGGACCTGAACCGTTCCCACCAGGTTATCCCATAGACGCGAGTTGTAGAGGATGCCTTCCGGCGCAATCTCACGCACGTTCGCGCGCACCGTTTCCGGCGCTTCGGGGAAATTCATGACCATGCCATACATGACGTGCGGGGCAACACCAAGCACATGCTCAGCAATCCATCCCAGGGGAAGGAGGCTCACATGGTTGTCGCTGTCCAATCGCGGATCCACCTGGTGGAAGGCTGCCGTGGCGCTGAGCAAGTTGGTGTGGGTGAGCATAGCTCCCTTTGGCAGCCCTGTGGTGCCGGAAGTATAGCAGAGCACGGCCAGATCATCGCCCTGTCCTTTAGCCACTTCTTCTTCGAAGCAGGTTGCATCCTGGTCAGCCAACTGCCGGCCAAGTGTCTGCACCTCTTCCAGGGCAACCAGCCAGGGCTCATCGTAGTTCCAGAGCCCCCGATCATCCCAGTAGATGACACGGCGCACCTTGGGGAGCCGGTCTCGCATTTCCAGTAGCTTGTCGCACTGCTCCTGGTCCTTGGCAAAGACAAAGACCGCGTCGCTGTGGTCAATGACGTAGGCCATTTCTTCGCTGCCTGCGTCGGTATAAAGCCCGACCTGGACGCCGCCGGCTGCCAGCAGCCCCAGGTAGGCCCACAGATAATAGCGATCGTTGTCACCGACCGTGGCCACACGGTCACCGCGCTGAAGGCCCAGAGCATACAACCCCAACCCAATGTCGCGCACCTGGACATACGAATCCTGCCAGGTGCACTCCTGCCAGATGCCGTACTCTTTTTGGCGCAGAGCGACTTTGCGGGCGCCATATTGGCGCACCCGCTCGAGAAAGAATTGAGGAAGCGTCCTTGGTTCACTCATCTAGCGTGCCTGGAAATCCATCTTGCTGCGGAACTGTGCGCCATGGGCGTTGATAGACTGGCAGCTATGCACGAGCTGCTAGCCCTGGCCCAGATAGGCACGGATCACGGCCGGGTCCGTCTTGACGTCGGCGGGGATCCCATCGGCAATCTTGCTGCCAAAATCAAGCACAACTACACGATCGGATATATCCATGACCAGGCCCATGTCATGCTCAATCAGGATAATGGTCACGCCGCGGCGTTCGTGCGCGTCGAGAATGAAGCGCGCCATATCCTCCTTCTCTTCTACATTCATACCAGCCATGGGCTCGTCGAGAAGCAGCAGCTTGGGGTCCAGCGCCAACGCCCGTCCCAGCTCAACCCGTTTCCGGAGGCCGTAGGGCAACGCGCCCACGACCGCCTTGCGAATATGGGCGATCTCCAGAAAGTCGATAATGTCCTCTACCACCGCGCGATGGCGGATCTCCTCGCGCTGCGCGGCGCCCCAGTAAAGTGCGCTGGCCACACTGCTTTCCCGTATATGAATGTGGCGTGCGGCCATGAGATTATCCAGCGTGCTAAGACCTGTGTACAACGCGATGTTCTGAAACGTGCGTGCAATACCGAGGGGCGCGATCCGGTGGGTGGGCAGCCGGGTAAGATCGTGCCCGGCAAATAGGATCCGCCCCTGATGCGGGCGATAGAACGCGCTGATACAGTTCAGCATCGATGTCTTGCCCGCGCCGTTCGGGCCAATAATGGCGCGTATCTCGCCCTCGACGACATCAAAGCTGACTTGATTCAGAACGACCGTACCGCCAAAGCTTAACGTTACATCCTGCACGCTTAGGAGTGGGGAGCGATTGGGCATAGCTGCCTTCCGGTACAAGCGCGCTGAAGCTCGCGCTTGCAGGCGTGTTTCGATTCAGGTCTACCTATCAGGCTGAAACGGAAAAATTGGAGTGGGCGCAGAATACCATAGAAGATATGGGACGCGCAAACAGGTCTTACGCACCCCATTGTTACATAGACGCAAGTTGGAATGGCCGCCGATGTCAGTTGGCTGCGGTCTGGCCATGGCCTCTACCTGCGGCCACGACGGCATCGAGGATCTTGCGGTAGCCGGTACAGCGGCAGAAGTTGCCTGCCAACGCTTCTTGCGCTTCGAATATTGTGGGTTGCGGCCGTTCCTCGAGCAGCTTCGTCGCGCTCATGATAAATCCGGGTGTACAGTAGCCACACTGTACGCCGCCACTTTGGACAAAGGCCGCCTGCACTGGGTGGAGCTGGTCAGGGTTGCCGAGCCCTTCCACGGTGACCACCGTGCTGCCGTAGGCGCGCTCGGCCGGTACCATGCAGGCCATGACCGCCATCCCATCGAGAAAGATTGTGCAGGCGCCACACTCTCCCTCCGCGCAGCCTTCCTTCACACCCACAAATCCTGCCGCGCGAAGGCTGTCCAGCAGAGTCATATTGCCAGGCAAGGCAGCTGGTTGCCCATTGACGATCGCCTCATTGGGCTGCAATGTGCGGTCCTCCCCGCGTGCAACCGGCCAGTAACCGCCGGTCTCCCCCCACAACATGACTGGCCGGACGGGCCAACCTGCGCGGCTGTCGCCGGCGGCAATCTGTCGCAACGCCCGCGCCACGAGCACCTCTACCATACCGCGGCGATAGGTGGCGCTACCCCGCACGTCGTCAATGGGCGTAGCCGCGTCCAGGGCCAGGCGCGCGGACGCGTCGATCGTCGTGTCGTCTAGCGGCTTGCCCGCCAGGAAACGCTCGGCCGCACTCGCCCGCACGATGACGGGCGCCACCGCGCCCAGCGCAATGGCGGCTTTGCTCACCGGCGCCTGCGCGTCGCCAGAAGGCTGCTCGACGACCACGGCCACGCTGACCACGCTGATCGCCTGGGCGCGGCGCAGCCCCAGCTTGATGAAGATCCCTTGGGCATGGGCCGGCAGGGCCGGGAAGGCGAGATCCGTAACCATCTCATCGGGCGCCAGGTCAACCTTGCGAAAACCGGTGACGAAGCGGTTTAGGGGCAGCGTCCGTTCCCCGCGCGCCGCGCTGCGCACCGTGACTTGGGCGTCGAGCGCGGTCAGCGGCACGATCGCGTCGTTGGCAGGGCTGGCGGTGATGATATTGCCCACGACCGTGGCGCGATTGCGTATCTGCGGCGCGCCCACTTCCCAACAGGCGCGCGCCAGCGGAAAGGCTTTCTCCACGATCAGTGGGCTGGCCACACATTGGTTATGGGTCACCAGCGGCCCCAGATGAATAACACCATCGGACTCATCGATCTCCGCAAGGCCAGGAATGCGCGTGAGATCGATGATTCCCGGCGCGGCGCCGCCAGGCGTGCGGCGGATACCCCGTTCAATCTCGATGAGCAGGTCGGTGGCGCCCGCTACAAAGCGTGCCTCCTCGCCATGTTCGGCCTTGAGGCGGAGGGCTTCTTCTACTGTTGCTGGCGTGTAATAGAACGGATACATAGCGGGTAATTTTACTGGAAATCCTGGCGTGACTAAATCGTTGACAGGGTATTGGGAAGTTGGGAACGAGTCCTGGATCAGCGAGAACGCACCACGCGCCAGGTCAGGCGCTGAAAAGGCGCCGCGGCCAGGGCCGCATGATAGGCGGCAGGATCTGCAAAATGATCCTGTGCCAGCAGGCGGCCATGAATGCTGACTTCAAAGGCGTCAACGCCGAAGGGCCAGGGCTCATAGGTGATTGTGTCACCGTCGAAGGTCATATCAATTGTCGTGTAGGTGTCCTCAAAGTCCACTGGGCAGTTGTGAATCGTGCGCGGGGATCCCCAGGGCATGAGCACCTGCAGGCTGCTCGTATCGCCAAACTGGAGCAAGCGAGTGTTGGCATCGATCCGTGACGGCCGGAGCCATGCCTGCATCTCCTGGTCATGGGCCCAGGCGGCACAAAGCGAATCGGCTAATTGGGTCTGCCATGCCGTGAACTGGCGGATTGCGACATCGATTTCAGCTTCTTGCCCGTTTGCGGCCGGCTCCCCGTAGAGCAGGGCCGCGTGGCGGGCCAGCAGCAGCCCGGCGTAGGGATGCTGGGCATACAGCCTCTCGACGCCGCGGCGCCAGAGCGCCAACTTGCCCAGCGGGTCAGCATCGTGGACAAAGTCCATGGGATAGCCATCGGCGCGCAGGCGAGGCCGCTGTTCCCATTCATACCAGCCGTTATCGTGTTGTGCGATACCCAGCATCACGGCGTCGTAGGGGTCGGGCCTCGCAAAGCTCTGATTCCCCCAATGGCGGCAGAATACGGCTGCCATGGCGGCATGGCTGGTCTGGTGGATGCAGAGCAGCCCTCCGTCGCCCAAGGACCGCACAATCATCTTTCGTCTCCCACTGCCCGGTAAATAAAGATACTGCCGCCGATGACGGCGGCCATGAACAGGCTCAACAGGGCCGCTCCGAACCGCAGTCCCAGCACGCGCGCCACAATGAAATGGCCGGCTGTTAGCCCGATGCCGCCCACGACTACCTCAGCGGTAATCGGTGACTCCGCTCCAGGCGTGAAGTGGACCGCTTCCTGCATACGGTCAATCTGCTTTTCAGCCTCGTCGCGCGCCCAGTCCAGAAAGAAAGGCAGGGCAATCGTGGTAAAGGCCGTACCAACTGTGAAGCGCACCAGAGTCGACACGGGGCCCCCTTCCTATGTGGTAGGCTGCAGTGTCTGTTGAAGAACGGACATTGAAATGTGAGTCTCGCGCGGGCGAGGGCGCCTGCGCATATGCCGGCTCGCCCCTAGACAGCCTCAACCCTCGGGCTTAATCCTCGGGGGTCGCTCAGCTCAATATCCGTCAGCAAACGTATCGATCATCAGCTTTACGTCGCCGAGCGGGTAAAGAACCGGGTACGTGGCGCCGTATTTGATGTACTCGCGCACTTTGGTCTTGACCTCGGCGGGCGTACCGCTGGCGGTGATCCGCTGCACCAGCTCGTCGGGCACCAGGTGCATCGCGGCGCGCACCTGTTCCCTGGTAGCCGGCCAGCCCAGAATCGACTGGATCTCCTGCACGACTTCCGGTTTGACGCCGCTGGCCTTGGCGATGTGGGGTTGTTGGGCCAGATATTGCGTAAGCAGTTCGCGCGCGCCGTCCAGTGCGAGCTTGCGATCTTCGTGTACTGAGCAGACTACGAGCTGGGGCCGGTCAATCTCATTCAACGAACGGCCGGCCCGGGCCGCTCCTCGTTCCAGCTGTTCCATCGCCTCGATGTTGTATTCGGGCGGCACACAGTAGTTCAGGACCGCGCCGTCGGCGATCTCGCCGGTCATTTCCATCATCTGGGGACCGGTGGCGCCGATCATGATGGGTACATGGCGAGGCTCGCGGCGGCCGTGTACGATATCCAGCTCAATACCGTCAACATAGTGAAACTCGCCGTGAAAGGTGACCCGTTCCAGCTTCAGCAGCCGGCGCAACACCTCTACCGTCTCGCGCATCGCCTTTAGGGGTTTGCGCCGCTCAATGCCGACCTGTCGCGCCAGGGGATCCCACCAGGCGCCGATGCCGCAGATCACGCGGTTGGGCGCCAGATCATCGAGGGTGAGAAAGGTGGCGGCCAACAGGCCGATATTGCGCGTCCAATTGTTAATCACCCCTGATCCTACCTTGATCCGGTTGGTCACAGCTGCGAACGCGGCCATAGGCACAATGGCGTCGCGCACCAGGCGGCTCTCAGCCTGCCATACAGCTTCAAACCCCTTCTCTTCGGCATAGCGGGCATAGTCCATGCCTTCGCGAATCGGATGTTTGTCTTGAAGATAAAGGGCAACTCGGGTGTACCGGGTTTCATCAGCCATTTGCAGCTCTCCTAGAATGTGCATATTGACCGCTGGATCAGCGTCATTGTACACCGTCCCATGGGAAATGTGAATTGGCCGGCGCCTTGCCCCCTGGGTAGATCAGGTGGTCACTTTCCAGGCATAGGGCATGCAGGCCGGCACGGGCGGCGACTTGTCCGGAAAATGCGATTTTGTCAGATTTTGCGCAACGATACCCCGTGCTATAATCCTGCCCGTATCAGCTATGAACAACACACGCACTCTACACCCGCCGGTTTGCAACGGCGCCCTTGACCTGGAGACGTTTGGCGACTTTGTCCGCAAGCGGCGATCCATTCGCCGCTACCAACCGGTTCCCGTGCCCCGCGCGGTCGTGGAGGCGCTGCTGGAAGCCGCCATTTGGGCACCCTCCGCGCACAACCGGCAGCCGTGGCGCTTCTGTGTTGTAATCGAGCAGCCGGCCAAGGAGGAGTTAAGCCGGCGCATGGGCGACGCCTGGCGCCAGGACATGAGCGCTGACGGCGCGGATCCGGCATTGATTGAGCAGCGTGTAGCTACGAGCCGCGCCCGGCTCACAGGCGCGCCGGTCCTGGTGATTCCTTGTGTGAGCCTGGAGGATATGGATGTCTATCCGGATGGAGAGCGCAACCGGGCCGAATGGCTGATGGCCGTTCAGAGCGTGGCGCTGGCCAGCCAGAATCTGCTGCTGGCAGCTCATGCCGCGGGGCTGGGTGCTTGCTGGATCTGTGCGCCACTCTTCGTACCGTCGCTGGTGGTTGAGACCCTGGACCTGCCCGCGCACTGGCAGCCCCAGGCCATCATCACTCTGGGTTATCCTGCTGAGCAAAGAGAACGTGAGCGCACACCTGTAGCGCAGCGTGTTGTGTGGAGATAACGCGTGAATACAATCGTCGATCCATCTCAACGACAATCCGCTGAACAGCAGCCCCGACCGGCCAACGGCGCCAGCCCGAGGCTACGCGTCGTGGCCCTGGCCGGGGGCGTCGGGGGCGCGAAGCTGGCCGCGGGTCTCCAGGCAGCACTGCCGCCCGGCGCGCTTACTGTCATTGTCAACACCGGCGATGACTTCGAGCATTGGGGGCTGCACATCTGTCCTGACCTGGATACGGTCATGTACAACCTGGCGAGCGTGGAGAACCCTGCCACAGGTTGGGGGCGGCGCGGCGACACGTTCACCACGCTGGCGGCCATGGAATTATTGGGCGGTGAAGATTGGTTTCGCCTCGGCGACCTGGATCTAGCCGTGCATCTGCGCCGCACCGAGTGGCTGCGCCAGGGGATTCACCTGACGGAAGTCACAGACCGGCTGCGGCGGGCCTTTGGCGTTCTCTCCACGATCCTGCCCATGAGCGATCAGCCTGTTCGCACACTGGTGCATACGGACGAAGGGGACCTGCCCTTCCAGCACTATTTTGTGCGCCGGCGTTGCGAGCCCTGCGTCATCGACGTTACGTTCGTGGGTGCGGACAGCGCCACACTTACGGACGCGATTCAACATGCGTTGGACCGGGCCGACCTGATCGTGTTGTGCCCGAGCAATCCCTATTTGAGCATTGACCCCATTCTCAGTGTGGGTGGAATGCGGCGGCGTTTGCGACACCTGCGCGCGCCCAAGGTGGCGGTTGCACCGATCGTCGGCGGTCGTGCGCTCAAGGGCCCGGCCGCCAAGATGATGGTAGAGATGGGTCACGAAGTGAGCCCACGCACAGTCGCCGACCACTACGGTGATCTGCTTTCTGGCTTTGTTTTGGATCAGGCTGACGCGGAAATGGCGGAAGCGATCGACGTGCCCGTTATGGTTACCGACACCATCATGAGCGATCTGAAGAGCAAAACCCGGCTCGCCCAGACGGTCCTTGATTTCGGCCTGCAGCTTGCCGCCGGCCACCGCCAACCGGCTCCCAAAGGCTCGCCCGAAACACAATCGTAATCTCGAACAATGGATAACCTATGGCTGCTGGTGCCGGTAAAGCCATTTGATGAGGCTAAGAGCCGGCTAGCGACGGTATTGCCCGAGGCAGAACGTGCCGCCCTAAGTCGCTACCTTCTCACGCGCACAATTACCCTGGCGTCTGATACTGGGCTGTTTGCGCGCGTGCTTGTCGTCAGCCGGGACTGCGCGGCGCTAGATCTGGCCAAAATCCTCGGCGCGCTGCCGCTCCTGGAGGAGGAAGCGGATTTGAACCTGGCGCTCATGCAGGCGACGCGCCACGCAGAGACAGCGCACGCAGACGCGATACTGGTGCTGCCCGCAGATCTGCCCTTGCTGACAGCCCGTGATCTGACCGATCTCTGCACGGCAGGGAGGGAGGGCGATGTCGTTTTGGCGCCCAGCCGCGATGGTGGAACCAATGCGCTGCTCATCCATCTGCCCGCCCCGTTTGCGTTCGCGTTTGGGGAAAACAGCTTCAGCGCCCACCGGCACCGGGCCCTGGCCGCGGGACGCGAAGTCAGGATCCTGCACTCCGAGACCCTGGCACTGGATCTGGACTGGCCCGACGATCTGGCCCTGCTCTCCCTGTGCCAGCAAGAGCCGTCGTGAGCGATGCCCACGTTTGCGCGAGAGCAGCGCGGCCTAATGTGGCTGTGCCCCTAAGGCTTCCTGCACCGCCGCGGCCAATGACTGCATGGTGAACGGTTTCTGCAACCAACCGGCAATGCCTTCTTCAAAGAGCTCTTGCGCGCCCTGGTGTGGGGCATAGCCGCTCAAGATGAGCATCTTGACTGTAGGCGCTATGGCCTTGAGCGCGCGGAATAATTCCAGACCGGTCATGCCGGGCATAACCAGATCGCTCAGTACCAGGTCATAGGCCGACGGTTGCGCTGCAAAGAGCGCCTGTGCGGCGTGTCCATCGCTCGCCACGACGACTTGATAACCCAACGCCTCAAGGACAGCTTCGAGCGCCTCGCGGGCTGGCACATTGTCTTCAACGATGAGAATTGCGGGGGTCGTACTGTTGTCCAGTTCGGGGCTGATCATGGTCTATCGAGCTCTTTGTATGCTTGTTGTCGTCTCGGTCTTGATCTTCGGTTTCAATCTTCTACCTGGATGGCATTGCCTTCTTCACGCAGTGGCTCGCCATCATATTCAGGGGCGTAGTCCGGCTGGACAGACAGGTCAATCAAGCGCCTCACTCCCACATGCCTGACGGTACCCACAGCTTTGACAACGCCGGCGATCGTCGTGGCTGCGCGATACCGCGGTTGCACGGCGTGCAGCACGGATCGCTTCAGCCGCCCCGATCACCTTGCGGCGCAGCTCGTCGGTGAAGGGTACAGTATGGGAGCCGCCGGCGTAACGCAACACACCGTGGGTGGGCCGTCGACCATGGAGATCCTCTACGATGAGGCAATAGGTGGCCAGCTGCAGCATATGTCCTTCGGGCGGTGCTGCCGGCCGCGCCCTGCTCTTGACCTCGACAGGTATCACAGCGCCGCGTTGGGAGCCTGACGCTTCTAGCAGATAGTCTGGCTTGCCGACCAGTCCATAGCGGCGGCTAATCAACGGCTGGGGTACAGCTCGTTCCACGCCGGTGTCGCTGTAAAGGACTGCGCCCTCCGGCAGGCCTGTCGCCGCGCGCTCACGCCATGCCCACCAGAGTAACAGGGCGCCACCTGCGATCAGTGCCATCACCAGTGCATAGAAAATGGCCATCTCTTGAAATCCGTCTACTTCCTCGCCGTGAGCGACTACAACTCAAGCCGGTCGCGACTTGCACAGAACTTCCCAGAGGCCGCGATTCACCACTTCATTTTTCTGGTTGATGACTTCCATCTTGAGCGTTACCAGGCCGCCGCCAAGCCGGCCCATGGGCTTCGTACCGTCTATGGTCACACGTAGCCGGATCGTATCACCGGCGAAGACCGGGGCCGTAAATTTCCACTCCAGCCCCCGAAACGCCATGATCGTATCCTCCATAAAGCCCAGGCGGACCGCAAGGCCGCTGGCGATGCTCAATACCAGGAGCCCATGGGCCACACGCTGGCCATACATCTGGCCCTTGCTATATTCGGCGTCCGTGTGGATCAGGTTATAGTCCCCGGAGATGCCGGCGAAGTTGACAATATCGGCCTCGGTGACGGTCCGGCCTACACTTTCGACCTGATCACCGATCTGGAATTCCTCAAAGAAGAGCCCTTGTGGGCGGGCAAGACGGCTTTTACTCACAAGATGTCCCCATTCAATGCGTGACTTGGGCGGCGCAGCGCAATAGCATTCCTTTCCGGCTGCTCTTCTTGCGCCCGATCGAAGAGATAGGCGAAGGATGGAGGGCCAGATGTTTGTGTTGAAACCGGTCTACATGATACCCGGATTATCTACCCAATCCAACTATGCCGTAAGGTGAAAGCGGGCGCATGGGCGTTCAAGCTTGCCAGGTGCTTGAACGCCCATGCCGGAACCGGGGTTTGGTAGACTATTGGCGGGATATGATGGGCAGATACGAGTCGCTCAGCGCACTCTGCGTGTTGCACAGAAGCGCGTCAAGATTGTCACCTGTTGCGAGCCCCAACGTGGCGGCAGCCATACCTAGCCGCAGCAGCGGCGCCCGGAGCACGTCGCTAGCCGCCACGCCGCGCAGGCCCAGGGTAGGAGAACCCGGGGCAAGGGAGATGTAGACCCGGTCTCCTGGATCTAAGGCTCCGCTGCCGTTTTCAGCCATACAGAGGGCGTCGATGACATCACCGCTGCGCAGCCCCAGGCTGGCTGCATTCGCCCAGATTTCCGGCAGGCCATCGGGCGTCGCCAGCAGAATGTCGGCCGGCGAGCCGCCAATGAGCGTCAGGGTCGGCGATGCAGGCGCCAGCGTCAGATAGATCGGCCCATCGGGCAAACCGTTGCAGTCAAGATCGACCACCTGGCATGGATCGACTTCCAGGGCGTCGACATTGTCCGACGGGGCAGACTCAGTCAGCGCAAGGCCAAAGCCGCCATTGGTGCTGCAAGGGATGCCGTTGCCATCGAGATCTTGGGCATTCGAGCCGTTGAGGCTGGACTGGAACACATCTGCCTGCGACTCACCGGGCGAACAGGTTGCCTCGACGCGCACTGCAGTGCCGGGGTTGCCGATGGCGCTCGCCGCGGTAGAAAAGTGCACCGGCGGCAGATCTGGCCGCTCGAAGTCATTCCCGTACGATAAGCTGCTGAGATCGTCGACGGTGGCGGAGAGGGGATCGTCA
>JACFMY010000630.1 GCA_019455155.1 Caldilineaceae bacterium | reverse complement strand
GTATAGATGGACTCGGGAAAGATACGTTCGGCCAGCAAGGTGGAAAGGACCGTGGCCAGCATTAACGGCAGGATGAGTTTATAGTCTCCCGACATCTCAAAGACAATCAACACGGCAGTGATGGGTGCGCGCGCCGCGCCGGCAAAGACTGCAGCCATGCCGACGATTGCGTAGGCACCTGGGTGACCGGCGACATCCGGCCAAAGTGTGTGGGCGATCGTGCCTACGATACCGCCCAACACCGCCCCCATGAACAGGCTGGGCGCAAAGACACCGCCGGAGTTGCCTGACCCCAATGTAAACGAGGTGGCCAGCATCTTACCGGTGAGCAGGATCAGCATAAAGCTCAGCGTGAAGTTGAAGTCTCCGCGGATGCTTTCGCCGATATTGTGTAGGCCCGCGCCCAATACCCCCTGCCCTGGCACCAGGAGGGCGACCAGACCGGTCAACAACATGCCGAGCATGGTCTTCACGGGCATAGGCGCACGCCAGCCGTCGAAGCGTGCCTCGGCGAAATAGAGCATACGGATAAACAGCACCGCAAGCAGCGAGGACAGGACGCCCAGGACGGCATAGATCAGCAGCTCCCCGATATGTGTTAGGGCGTAGGCCGGCACTTGAAAGGCTGGCCGGTCGCCCAACACGGCTCGGCTGGTGACCGAAGCTGCAACCGCGCCGATGACGACTGCGCCGAAGTAGCGCAGCGTAAACCTGCCCAGGATCACTTCCATGGCAAAGATGGTGCCCGCGATAGGGGCGTTGAAGGTGGCGGCAATGCCAGCGGCCGCGCCGCAGGCCACAAGCGTCCGTACCCGTTCTTCAGAAAAGCGCAGCGCCTGGCCCAGAGCTGAGCCGAGCGCCGAGCCTACCTGTACGATCGGACCTTCGCGACCGGCCGAGCCGCCAGCACCAATGGTGAGCGACGAGGCCAACACCTTGGCTGCAGCCACGCGGGGCCGGATTCGCCCGCCGCGAATGGCAATGGCCTCCATCACTTCGGGCACGCCATGTCCTTTGGCCTCGCTGGCCCAGCGCTCCACGATGATGCCGACCAGAAGTCCGGCCAACGCCATGACGGCCAGCGTGCCGGCCACCAGTCCAACCGATTGGGTGGCAAGCGTGCGTATCAGGGTAATCTGGTCCAGAAGCCAGATGAAGAGTATGGCGCCGAGGCCTGTTCCCAAACCGACGAGCAACGCGGTGCCGACGATGACAAACTCTTCAGGTATCTGCCAGCGCTCCGAGAGGTGGCCGAGCCAGCGCTGCAGACCTTCGCGCGGCTTGTGGCCAACGGGGGCCGGCTCTTGAACTGCTTGTTCCGTCATTTGTTGTTCTGTACGACTGGTGAGGTCCCTACTCAATAAGCCTAACCGAGGGGAGACCGGATCCTGGCTTTTTGTGTGCTCTTAGCCTGCGCAACTCACCTGTACAGCGTAGACGATGGGGCGGCATGGGTCAAATTTCTATTGCGGTGCGCGACCCCGATTGGGAGGCCGGTGTGCACTGACGCCCGCGCCTTCCGGTTTCAATACGAGTAATTTTTCGGGCGTTGGGCTTGACAAACCCAGCGACGCTGTGCTAGATTCTCCAATGCGTCGTAATTGCGCGGCGCATTGAAATTCTGAAAGGATGGATGACGCACAATGCTCGTTTTGTTTGATGGGGTTTCCACAGCCATTATGGGTGGTGGCTTTACCAACCAAGGGAGTGGTGCGTCTATTTCCCATAACTAACGGTTAAGTTGGTTACGGGCCGCAACGCACCACACCGGTGCTTGCGGCCTTTTTGTTTTTGTCGCCCTTTTTTCGTGTAAACGAAGGGGGCGGTTGACGAGAGGATGCAGGCATCGGCTGCTGTCGTGCCTGCATCCTTTTATTTTGCGGGTGGCGAGTTGGGAACCAGCGCGGGCTGTTTCCCAACGGTCGGGAGAGACTAAGACGGACACATGACGAAACAACAGAACAACAGCACACGGAACAATGGTGCGTGGGCGAGTGCGCACCACATCAAGCGCCACACGCAACCGGGGAGGAAGTATGCTAAGCAGTTCAGTACCATCCATTCAACCATCGTTTGATCTCAAGCAAACCGTCAACATCGGCAAGATGCGCGGCTTCTGGCGGCTCATGACGGGATTCCGGCTCACGTACTTGATCTCAACCGCGAGCATGGGCATCTCAGCCATCATGAACACGCTGACCTTTCTGCTGCTGCGCCACTTTGTCGACTACTATCTGACGCCAGTGAATCCTACAATCTCCCTCTGGTTGGTTGTGGGTGCGTTTCTCTTGCTGGCAGGCGCCCAGGCCCTCTTCACATTCAACAGCCGGCGCCTGGCGGCACGAACCGCTGAAGGCATTGCGCTGCGGGTCCGCGAGTATATCTACGACCATATCCAGCGCCTGCCCTTCACCTACCATGACAAGACGCAGACCGGCGAGCTGCTGCAACGCGCGACGTCTGACGTCGATACCATCCGGCGCTTCTTTGCCGATCAGGCCATCGAAGCCGGGCGTATCGCCCTGCTCTTTGTAGTCAACTTCACGGCGTTGCTCTATCTGGAGTGGCGGCTGGCCTGGTTCTCCGTGATCATCTTGCCGGTGGTCATGGTGATCTCGCTCTTCTTCTTCCGGCGGGTAGAGAAGGCCTACGAAGCGTACCAGGAGCAGGAGGCAAAGCTCTCGAGCACGTTGCAGGAGAACTTGAGTGGCGTGCGGGTCGTCAAGGCTTTTGCTCGCCAGGAGTTCGAGATCGGCAAATTCGAGAAAGAGAACGCGACCAAGTATCAGCGTGGCCGGTACCTGTTGCTGATGCATGCGCTCTTCTGGCCCGTCACCGATGTCATGTGTGGCGCCCAGAT
>JACFMY010000629.1 GCA_019455155.1 Caldilineaceae bacterium | reverse complement strand
TAGAAGCGACCCGCAGCCTTACCTATGCCGCCGCCCGGCGCTGGGACAGCGGCGTGCCCATCAAGGACATCGTTCTTGAGGTGTCCAGCGCCAAGCTGTTTGCCACGCAGGCGGTTTACCGTGTCACCCAGAACGCGCTGCATATCGGTGGCGGCTGGGGCCTGACCGAAGAGCTTCCTGCGATGCGCATGGCGCTGGATGCGCTGGTGGCACCGGTAACGGTGGGCAGCTACGAAATACAATTGCGTGTCATCGCGCGCCAGCTTGGCCTGCCATGCGACTGAACAGTGCCAGACTGGCGCGGTCTGAAAAGACGCTTCTCGGGTCGTTGTGCCCGGATGAACGAAAGGGATACAGATGAAACTGGGAAATGCGGCGGCGATCATCGGCTTTGGTGATGCATATGCCGACGAGAACAACAAGCGCGATCCGCTGCAACTGGCGACCGAGGCCACGGCAATTGCGCTGGCCGATGCCGACATAAAAAAGACCGATGTCGACACCTTGTTCACCGGGCGCGCGCCCTGGGCCGATTGCCGGCCGCAGTGGAACAACATCTTTGCCTCGCATCTGCAATTGCCGGTAAAACTCAGCACCGAAATCACCTTTCACGGTGCGGGTGTCAACGCCATGCTGGGTATGGCGGTGGAAAAGATCGTCACCGGACGGGCTGATTATGTGCTGTGCGTGCAAAGCGACGCGACGCCCCTGTTCGTCGATACGGTGGCAATGGGCGCGGCGACGGACGCCGACCCGCAGTTTGAATACCCCTATGGTCCGACCATCCCGGCGCTTTATGCCCAGTGGGCCTGCCGGTACATGCACGAATTCGGCGTCACCGAAGAAGACCTGGCCATGGTGGCCGTCCAGCATCAGGACTGGGGAATTCACCACCCCAAGGCGGCCAAGCGGCGCTTTGGCAAGATCGACATCGAAACGGTCATGAACTCTCCCTATATCGCCGCCCCCCTGCGCCGCTGGATGTGCGCCACTTGGGGTCCGGGGGGAACCGCGGGGGCCTTTATCGTTGCCAGCGCCGAAAAGGCTGCCAGCGCCCGGGCACCGATCTATATAAGTGGCTACGGCTCATATTCGACCCATGAATACCTGGTCGAACGGATGGCGCTGCGCAACGCGCCCGCCTCTCTTGGGGCCTTGCCGAACCTGAACACCACCGGCCTGACCGAGGCCGCCGCCCAGGCCTATGCGATGGCCGACATGCGCCCCGATGACATGGATATGGTCCAGCTTAGCGGCAATTTCGCCCACACTGTGTTGATGGAGATGGAAGACCTTGGCTTTGCCGAAAAAGGCAAGGCAATGGACCTTGTGCGCAGCGGCGCAATGGAACCGGGCGGGTCGTTGCCGGTCGATACCAATGGCGGATGGCTGTCCTTCGGGCAACCCGGCATATCGTGCACGGTCGACTCCCTCGTCGAAGCCGTGCGCCAGTTGCGCGGCGATGCCATGGGCCTTGCCGTTCCGGGCGCTGAACGCGCCATCGTCTATGGCGGCGGCGGCATGCTGGCCTGTCACGCCGTTTCGATCCTGTCGAACAAGGCGTCCTGATGCACAGCAAGCACAGCGCCTTTTCTAGCATACACAGAACATTAATCGGAGCGTAGCCATGACCCAGGCATCAGACCCCGCAGTAGAACCCGCAGCCCAAGAACTGCCCCTGCCACAGGTGACGCAGGATGCGGTGCCCTATTGGGAGGCGCTCAAGCAAGAAAAGCTGATTTTTCAGCGATGCACGTCCTGCAAATCGGCGATATTCCCGCCACGTTCGGATTATTGCCCCTATTGCAACACCTATGGTCAGATCGAATGGGAACAATCGGCCGGTCGCGGCAAGGTCTATTCGTTCTCGGTGGTCGAAAGGCCGCCCACCAAGGCATGGAATGATCGCGCGCCGTATAATCTGGGATTCATCTGGCTTGACGAAGACTGGGTCATCTTCAGCGAGATACGCGGAGCGTCAAAGGATCTGGCGATAGATGCACGGGTGAGTGTCGGGTACGAAACGCGCGGTGACTTTGTCCTGCCGATCTTCAATCTGGACACGTGACATGGCTGTGAAGAAACCCTCAAGCTATTGGAACGAACACGCCGAAACCCTGTCGCGCGACCAGATCCACACCATGCAGGCGACCGGGCTGCGGGCCTTGCTTGATCATGTGATGGCAGGCGACAACATGTATTCCCGTCGCCTGAAAGCCGCCGGGGTCAATCCCGCCGACATCCGCACGCCCGAGGATTTCTCCGCCCTTGTCCCACTGACCAGCAAGGACGACCTGCGCGATGAAATGCACCGCACCGGGCAGGCGATGCCGCATCTTTGCGTGCCCAGATCGGAAATCAGGCTGGCCGGGCCATCGGCGGGCACCAGCGGCAGCAGCACCTATCAGGCCTTTACCGCTGCCGACCTGGACACCAACATCGAAATGATCGCCCGGATGCAATGGGCCGGCGGCTTTCGGCCCGATGATGTGCTGTTCCTGATGACCACGCCTTTTGCGCCCTGGGCACATATCGCCCGCGAGGCGGCCAAAAAGATCGGCATCAACTGGATCATTTTCGATGATCACGTTGCTCAGAACATTACCCGCTATGCAAATACTATCAGAAACCTGCGCCCCACGGTGATGCATTGCGGGCTCAGCACGTTGCGATCTTTGACCGCAGATCCAAATCAGACCAGCCTTGGGGATTGCCATCATGTGATCATCAGTGGCGCGGAACTGGGACCAGAGGCGCGTATTGATTTCCGTAATCGGCTGGGGCTTGAGGTCACATCGATCTCGGGGCACGGTTCGGATTTCAACCTTTTTGCGGTGGAATGCGACCAGCATGACGGCGACCACT
>JACFMY010000628.1 GCA_019455155.1 Caldilineaceae bacterium | reverse complement strand
AGGAGATCGACATAACGGCGACGGAAGCGTTTCTCCTGATCCCGCACACCGTGCCACTTGTCGGGCATGGGCTTGAGGGCTTTGGCCAGGAACTCCACCTCGCGCGCCTCGACGCTTAGCTCACCAGTCTTTGTCACAAAGAGCGGGCCCGTCGCGCTCACAAAATCACCTAGGTCAATGAGCTTCTTCCAGACTTCGTCATAGAAGTTGTCCGGCAGTGCGTTCTTGCGGAGGACAATTTGCAATGTGCCGGTCCCATCTTCCAGGTCCGCAAAGCTCATCTTACCCATGATCCGCATGCGCCTGATGCGACCTGCGATGCTGACCGGCTGATCGTCGATCTCCGCCCGATCGTGGAGGGCGCGTGCTTCGGCGATCGTGTGGGTGCGTCTGACCCGCGCCGGGTAGGGTTCGACACCTGCCGCACGCAAGCCGTCCAGGTTATTGAGACGCGAAATCTCCTGATCGGTCAGGTTTTCCGGATCGAACATTGGGTGGTTCGATGCACTCACACGCACTTCTCCTGGTCAAAAACGTGCCCGGCTCAAAGATAGGTGCCGGGCACGTCGGTGGTTACTGAACTGTGCAGGCAGCTGCGGCGCCTGCCGCTGCCGTCAAATTATTTCACGGCAACGATAACAAAGTCAATCTCGCCGCCTGGCGAGACTACGGTCGCGTGCTCGCCGACGCGTTTTCCTAATAGGGCCCTGCCCATAGGGCTCTCGTTGCTGATACGGCCATTGCTGGGATCAGCTTCCGGCGGGCCGACAATTGTGTATTCCTCTTCGTAGTCGGTGCCATCTTCGCGGACAACGATGGTGCGGCCCAAGGCCACAACATCCGGCGCCGCATTGTCCTCGCTGATCACCTTGGCGTTTTTCAGGATAGATTCCAGCTCCCGGATACGTCCTTCCAGGAAGCCTTGCGCGGTCTTCGCCTCGTCATACCCCGCGTTTTCGCTAATATCGCCCTCTGCCTTAGCCTCGGCTATCATTTGTGCAACCTCGCGGCGGCGGGTCGTGGTCAAGTATTCTAACTCGTCCTTGACCTTGCGCAGGCCTTCAGCAGTCAGATAGATCGGTTGATTGTTACTCATAGTCAGCTCTCTTGGAACAGAGTTCCTCCAAAATTTCAACCGCCGTCTGCCGACACATTGGGCCGGACAGGCGTTCACGGAATGTTGCTTGCTCAAGCGGGCGAACAACGGTTGAGGCCGTGCTAGCGTTGTTATTCTCATAACGCACGAAGGGGCCTGGTTGTTTCCCATCAGCTAGTGGCAACCAGCAGTTTTTGATGAGCACATGTTGTGCCCACAGTGCAGGACCCGGCGCGACGCTATGAAAAACACCGCCTAGATCAGGCGGCGCACGATTACTGCCCTGTTTACCAAAGCAATCGCCGACCTGTGTGCAGGTCGGCCCGTAACCGTCTAATATTATATCTCAGGATCATGCCGGTGTAAAATCGGATTTTTATCGAGATTAGAAACTCTGTATCATGGAGCAGGCCAGGAACATCATGACTGACGAAAACTCAGTGGCGGCGGTCTTCGATCGCTTTGCGCCGTTTTACGACCAGGACTATCGCGACTACAACGAGGACGTGGAGGCCATCTACGCGCTGGCCAGCGAGAGCGGTGGACCGTTGCTGGAGCTAGGTTGTGGCACCGGACGCTTGCTGCTGCCCCTAGCGGAAGCAGGCTTTCACATGACCGGTATCGATATTAGCCCGGGCCTGTTGGCCATAGCTCGCCAGAAGCTGGCGGCGGCCGGCGTGACGAACCGGGTCGATCTGGTCCAAACCGATCTGCGCAGCTACGAGCTCGCCCAAACGCAGTTTGGCTTTGCCTTCTGCACCAGCAACACGCTCATGCACCTCACGACAGGAGAAGAGCAGCTGGCTGTGCTGCAGAACGTGTGGCGCCATCTGCGTGCGGACGGCCGCCTGCTCATCGACCTCTTCAACCCCGATGTTCCGCGGCTGTTGGCAGTCAACGGCCTGATGGAGCTGGCCGACCGCTGGCACGACGACATGAGCGGAGCCGACGTCATCAAGTGGAGCGTGCGCACTGTCGATCTGGCGGAGCAGATCCAGGAAACGCTCTTTATCTACGAAGAGCTGCTGCCCGACGGTCGCACGCAACGCACTTCGTGTCCGTTCACCCTACGTTTCCTGTGGCGCAGCGAGGCCGAGCTTATGTTGCGGCTGGCGGGCTTTGTGGTGGACGAGGTGTGGGGCGATTTCGAAGGCAGCCCCTACGATAGTATCAGCGATCATCTGATCCTGCTGGCACACAAACCGTGAGTTACCGGTTCCTTATTTTCGCGCGCTCAATCTTATGAAACAGGAGTCCGCATGTTTGACCATGTGAAGCTGCAAAAAGAAACGCGGCGCACCCTCGAGCGACTGCTGCCCCGGCTGGAACAGGAGTTTGCAGCCTACACAAGTAGCGCATCGTGGGCGACCTTTCGCCGCCGCCTGGAAGCGCATTTTCCCGATCTCTTTGAGCTGTTGCTCACCCTCTATGGCAACCGCTACGATTTCTTCTACCAGCTGGAGCGAATCGTGGCGCTGGCCGCCCAATCCTGGCTCGATCGCCCGGCAGCGCTGAAGGAGCTCGATGCCCAACGTGAAGGCGATCCCTGCTGGTTTCAGTCGGAAAAGATGCTGGGAGGCGTCTACTACGTAGACCTCTTTGCCGGCGATCTGCAAGGTATGCGCAAGAAGATCCCCTACTTCAGGGAACTGGGCCTCACCTATCTGCATCTGATGCCCCTTTTTCGGGCGCCAGAAGGCGATAACGACGGTGGCTATGCGGTTAGCGACTATCGCCAGGTCGATCCCCGTCTTGGCACAATGGACGAT
>JACFMY010000627.1 GCA_019455155.1 Caldilineaceae bacterium | reverse complement strand
ACCAGCACCGTGAACACGCCGAGCTGCCAGAACACCGGCCCGCGCAGCTGCGCCACATCGTGGCCGGCGGTCAGAATGAAGGTCTCCACTTCCGCGGCAAAGTTGGCGTCGACCAGTGGCGAGACATTGGGCAGAGACTTGCCCTTCAATACGATCGATTCGACCTGCAGCTGCACATGGTAGGTCTTGCTGAATTGCTTATAGTATTGTGTGTAGGCTGCCATCACTGGCAGCGACAGGAAGTCCTGCCGCGTGAATCCTTTGTACCGTTCTCGCAAACGCGTGACCGTCGCCTGTTTGCGTTCGTTCAGCTGGTGCGAGGGGCGCGTGTTCTCGACGCCCGCCAACTCCAACAGGCCTATCACGGCCCCCGGGTGCGTGCTCTGCCATTCCTCGGTGCCTGAGATCGCAAGCATGTGCATCACTCCAATATCAATCCACGGCATCCCCGCGTATGGCGCCCGTGATCAGGCCGACGATCTCCTCCTTGGTTGTCTCCGACCGGATGCGTGTGCCCACGCGCCTGCCGTGGCGCAGGACAATCAGGCGGTCGGCCACTGTGAAGACATGTTCCAGATTGTGGCTGATGACGACCACGGTCTTGGCCTGTTCTGTGAGATTAAGGATCAGCTGGTTCACTTTTGCCTGCTGCTCGACGCCCAGCGCGGCCGTAGGCTCATCCAGTAGGAAGATGCGCTGCCCGCGCGCCAGCGCGCGGGCAATGGCCACCGCCTGCCGCTGCCCACCGGAGAGCTCCCCAACATTGACCCGGACCGACGGCAGATCGATACGCAGCTGGTTGAGCACCTTGTGGGCGTCTTCGTAGAGCTTGCGGAAGTCGATAAAGATGCCGAAGAAGGTGGGCTCTACATTGAGATAGATGTTCGAGGCAACGTCACGCACGTCCACCAGCGCCAGGTCCTGGTAGACCGTGGAGATACCGAGCAGATGCTGCGCGTCGAGCGGGCCGTGGATGGTGACATGGTGGCCGTCGACATAGATCTCGCCGGCATCTTTGCGGTAGACGCCGGAGAGGATCTTAATGAGTGTCGACTTCCCGGCCCCGTTGTCGCCCAACAGGGCCACCACTTCCTCGGGATAGAGCTCGAAGTCGACGCCGGTCAGGGCCTGTACATGGCCAAAGGCCTTGGAAATGCCCTTGGCCTCCAAAATGGGAGGCGGCAAGGTCGAGCTGGACGAGCGCGGTTTGCTGCTGATGGTTGCGGTCATTGATCCTCTTCCCCTGGTATTTCGTGCGCCGTGGCTACGGGCGCTTTTGCCTCAGGTGCGACCGCCATCGATGGCGGTCGCACCTCTGGTACAGCGGTACAGGTTATTCGGTGGGTCGCATTCTCGGGGCCAGGGTATCGAGCAGCGCCTGGTAGGTGTCGACATCGCCAGCGGTCACCAGCGGCGCGTCGAGAACCGTCCAGTAGGGCACTTCCTCGCCCGCGGTCATCTTGGCCAGCAGCTCGGCTGCTCCCTTGCACTCCTCATAGAGCGGCTGGGCGACGATGCCGAAAATCTGGCCATCTTTCACCAGATCCAGGTTCACCTGCGTGTAGTCCATGCCGATGGCGATGATCTGCTTGCCCGTCTCCTTCTGGGCGCCGGCCCAGGTGGATGGCCCGCCGCCGGTCGTGGAGAGCGCGCCAATCAGGTCAGGGTTGGCCTGCATGATGGACACGGCCACGGCGATGGCCTGGGTGGGCTCTGGTCCTTCTAGCTGCGGGGCCAGTACTGTGATCTCCGGGCAGTATTTGTTCATGCCCTCGGTAAAGACCTTGGCGACCATATCTTCGGTGGCGTTGAAGTTGTTCTGCGTCACCGCCACGGATCCGGTCTGGCCCGCCAGCGCGTCACACATCGCCTTGGCAACGGGGTCCGGGTATTGGGTGGTGTCGGCCGCGATCTGGACAGCGTTGTCCGCGTAGAAACCTTCCTCGACCGGGAAATGGGGCAGCACCACATGGATGCCGGCGGCCTTGGCTTTTTCGATAATCGGCTGGGCTACGGGCAGGCCGCCGAACCACATGGCCACGCCCTTGGTGTCGGGCCGTGCGATGGTCTGCTCGGCAACGGCGACCAGGGCTTCGATGGAGTTCTCGTCGGTGGTGGCCAGCTCACATTCGATGCCCACCTCTGCACAGCCATCGAGAAATGCGAGCTGCGTCAGCTGGTGTACCGGGTGCCAGGCCGAGTTCTGAACCCAATAGTACTTGCCCGCGGTCGCTTCTGCCGCCGGCGCCTCCGTGGCGGCAGCGGGCGCAGGGGCGGAAACGGGCGCCACGCATGCCGTGAGCAGCGCCGCCAACATCACGACGATACCGATCTGGTAGAGCATATGTTTGCTCATTTTCTGGCTCCTTCGTCCTATGAACGTTCCTTATCTGAGCAATCGATAGAAAGGCAAATCAGGGGTAACGCATCGTCCTCGATAGGCATCTCCTTTCTCCGCCGGCGCTGGCCAAGGGCCCGGCCGCGGCATTCTAGGACGGCCGAGCTACCGTTCGCTGCGCCGGTGCCGGATGACGTCTACCGAAGCCGCGATGAGCATCAGTGCGCCAAGCGTTGCCATTTGCAGATAGGGGTCAAAGTGGGCTACTACCAGGCCGCTGCGCACAACCTGGATGATCAACACGCCAAAGAAGGTGCCGATAGCCGATCCCCGGCCGCCGTAGAAGCTGACCCCGCCCAAAATGACGCCGGCGATAATGTCGAGCTCGATGTTACGGCCGATGATCGGGTCTCCTGAGGGGATGGGGAGATTGGTCATGACCAGGATGCCGGCGCAGCCGGCCAGGAGACTGGTCAGCATGAAACAGAGCAGCTTCACGCGGTCCGTGTTGATGCCGCAGATCTGGGCGGCCT
>JACFMY010000626.1:2589-2874 GCA_019455155.1 Caldilineaceae bacterium | reverse complement strand
CGCATGCGTATCGCAACTCGAGTCCAATCAATGAATCGGGCGAGCCTTATCCTGGCGAACCCAGGCGCGTAACAAACCGAATTACGCCACTATTGTATCAAGTCGTGCCATATGGCAGCGAAACTGCTTACGCGCGGTTTGCCTATCAAGCATACACTGGTGGCCCAAATGCTACTGGCTCTGCCCTTCTCCCTTCTGAAGCAATCTGGATAGGGGGCATGCCGATGACCTATAACAACGACCCGTTGCAGAACTTAGATACCAACGCCAAGTGCCTGAGTTCAG
>JACFMY010000626.1:0-2579 GCA_019455155.1 Caldilineaceae bacterium | reverse complement strand
CGATGAAGAGAGCCTGGCTGATCGAGGAGGTGAAACCGGGCCTTGGCGTGGACACGTTGGACTGGTCGCATATTATTCGTCCCCACTTACATTCTCCGCAGACAACACCGTGCTGGATCAGCGAGGAAGTGAGGTAGCGATATACAGGCTGTTTACCAATAACCAATTTGACCCGAATTTTAGGGCGTTCTCTAGTCTAGATGATCTAGAGGATCTTGGTGCTCCGGCTTTGGATGTTCAAAAGCAGGAATTCTTTGACACATTCATCAATCCCGCCAACCCGGGACAAGCAACGATTACAGGTATTACGCTCGTTACGACGGGAGACTACGTGTACATCAACCGAGGATCGGCAGATGAACTTGGCCATGGTTTTCTGATCGTAGGTTGGGGGGAAGTATCGTCCTGTCCTGCCGCGCTATCAAAGTCCTGGAGGTTTGACGAAGTCGACAACCCAGAAACCGAAGGACAGCTTTTCGCTTCGTTCGCTTCTGCCACAGGACATCCGGTTGTACCATACGTCGTTGACTTCTCCGGAATGATCGATCCGGCAACCAGCGAATATGGCAATCAGTTACAGCGCCCTAAACCGCGCCCGTTCTATTGTGCACGATATGCCAACCCGGACTATTTCAATGTTGTTCGAGACGGTTTCGCGTTCTATACGTTTCCCGATGCTGTGATACTTGACTCGCCACTACGCCTCTACGTTTCGTCAGGTTGGACATGGGTAGCGGCCAATGAGTAAGACTCCGAATGGACACAAACTGCAACATGTCGAGCGACTTACAGCTATGTCGACCAGGGCACGAAGCACGCTGATTACTGTGATGGTCGCGTTGTGTATGCTGTTGTCTACTGCAGACGCAGCCCAGAGTGATGACGCGCCGCTTGTCCGTTGGCATCCGAACGAAGATCGAATTGCTGTCGCAGACGGCTACACGGTGCAGTTCTATGACAGCAACTTTCAGTACTTGGATCAACTTTACCTTGACGATCCTAGTCAAACCGAAGTGGCAATACTCAGCATGGAATGGAGCCCCAATGGCGATTTTCTGGCAGTAGCCCGCCGCTTTTCACAGACTGGCGCATCAACTCTCCAGGTCTGGCAACTTGAGCCAACGCAATTGCTGGCAGAAGTAGATGACAAAACTCTGCTTGCCGGCTTGCCACTTGCCTGGAATCCGGACAGCAGCCAAGTGGCGGTAGGAGGTGCGCTTGGACAAGGTCATGAACGGACATTTGTTTTCAACGCGCAGACAGGCAACCTTGATTTCGAGATCGCTCCAGCACCGCCTGTCAACATCGGTCACCTGGCTTGGAGTCCAGTTGGATCTCAGATTGTCGTTGGAACACGTGACGGATTAGGGGTGTGGGATACTGCGTCACCGACTCCATTTCTGACTACTCCGATGTTGCCTAGGGCTTCTTCCGAGGCTAATGTTGCGTTTATGCCCAATTCCAGTCTCATCGCCTTTGTTCCACGCGGAGAATCCGAGCAGATTCAGATATTGGATACGCAGACAGGTCAGTTCATCCGTGCTCTGAACGGTCACACTGATGATGTGAAGAGCTTGACCTGGGGCGATGCCGGACTGTTGAGTATCGGGTGGGATAACACGGCGCACATCTGGTCTAATTCGGGGACACTTGTTTCTTCGATAAACGTTGAGGGTTCGCTGGGGCAACCAAGTTGGAGTCCTGGTGGTACCCGGTTTGTTGTCAGTACTCTAATGCACGGCGTCGTAGCTCGCGACTCAAGTTCAGGTGACATAACCGCAATCCTGGGCAGTACCACCACACCGATAGCAGACGCCGGCCCGGATCAGACTGTCACCGACAGCGATAACGATGGCTCTGAGTGGGTAACACTGGGTGGTTCAGGAAGCACCGACAGCGACGGCACCATCGTTTCATATGCCTGGAAAATCGATGGCGTTGAAATCGCCTCGGGCATTGGACCACAGGTCAACCTGGCTGTCGGAACGCACACAATCAGACTGACCGTAACCGATGATGGCGGCGGTGCAAGCAGCGATGAGGTAGTCATCGTAGTTGCGCCCACCCCCGGCGGGCAGATCGCGTATTACGGGGCGTGCATGGGACCGAACGGCATGGGTTTTATGAGCGCCATCTGCGGCCTGAACGTCTCCGACGGCGATACGTTCTACCTCACCACCGGCGACGATCCGGCGCTCGCCAGCGCCCTCCGCGTCGCGCATGTCGAGAACACCCAGTTTTGGCAGAACACCACCGGCGGCGTGTACGTGTTCGACGCCAACGGGCAGGGCAGCACCAGCACGGTCGTGACGTCCAGCGGCACGTATGCCGAACCGGCGTGGTCGCCCGACGAGTCCAAACTGGCCTACGCCTATCGGCCCAGCGGATCGAACTCCAAGTACGTCGTCCGCACCGTCAATCTGGATGGCTCCGATGTGCAGACACTCACCGCCGACAGCGTCAACAGCCGCGCGCCGCACTGGTCAGCCGCGTCAGGCAAGATCGTGTACTACAGCGATCAGGACGGGGACAACGAGATCTGGGTCATGAACGCCGACGGCAGCGGCAAGGTGCAGCTC
>JACFMY010000027.1:4066-27767 GCA_019455155.1 Caldilineaceae bacterium | reverse complement strand
AATGCGCCGCAGAGCTTTCCTGTATGGCGCCGGGTGCGTGCCCTCCGTGGCGCACCCGGCGCCCCGGGATACGCCGTATGTAAAAGGAATTGGATGTCCTCAGCCATTCATTGATCGATTCTTACAAACGGTTACATGTAATGAGGTTCACATGAGTCACGGTGCACAGGCCACTGTTAAAGCAAACGGTGAGTCCGGCCTGTTGCGACAGACCTTTGCCGGCGCGGCGACTGAGATCAGCCTGCTCATTGTCTTGGTCGTTATGGGCGCCTTTTTTGCCTGGCGTTCACCCTTTTCTTGACGACGACCAACATGGTGAACATTGGCCAGACGCTGGCCACGACCGGCATTGTCGCGGTGACCATGACGCTGGTGATCATTTCGGGCGGCATCGACCTTTCGGTCGGTTCCGTGGCCGCGCTGGCCGGCGTCGTGACGAGTCTCTTCTGGACCTTTGCGGGCCTGCCCCTGGCCGTGGCCGCGCTGCTCGGCATCCTGGCCGGCGCCGCGGTCGGCGCGCTCAACGGCTTCATGGTCACCCGGATCAAAATCAGCCCGCTGATTGCCACCCTGGCGGCCTTCTCCATCGTGCGCGGGCTCGCCTTTGTCATTAGCAACGGCCAGACCAACCAGCTGAACAACGATGCGTTCAAGTTTCTGGGCCGCGGGGCCATTGCCGGCGTGCCCTTTTCGCTCATCCTGCTGGTCACCTTCTTCGTCCTCTTTTGGTTTTTGCTGACCAATACCAAGGCCGGGCGCAACATCATGGCCATAGGCGGCAACGCTGAAGCGAGCCGGCTGGCCGGCATCCCCATCAACCGCACCTTGATGATGGTGTACGTGCTCAGCGGCCTCTTTGCTGGCATTAGCGGCATTCTCATTGCGTCACAGCTGGCGCTGAGCGCGCCGCGTGCTGCCATGGGCATGGAGCTGACCGCGATCGCTGCGGTCGTGCTGGGCGGCACCAGCCTCAGCGGCGGCAAAGGCACGCTCGTTGGCACGCTGCTGGGCGTGTTGATCCTGCGCATTCTAGACAACGGCCTTGTGCTCATGAACGTCTCGTCGTTCTACCAGGAGGTCGCCAGCGGCGGCGTCCTGCTGCTGGCCGTTGGCTTCGACCAGGTGCGCCTGCGGATAGGAGAGCGCGCGTGAGCACGGTAGCCGCTGGACCCATCCTGGAGATGCGCGGCATCGACAAGAGCTTCTTCGGCGTCAAGGTCCTCAAGAATGTGGATTTCGATCTCTATCCCGGCGAGGTGCACGCGTTGCTGGGCGAGAATGGCGCCGGCAAGTCCACGCTGATCAAGATCCTCAACGGCGACTACACCAAGGACGCGGGCACAATCGTGATCGAAGGCGCGCCTGTCGCCATCGACAGTCCCCGCGCCGCGGAGGATCTGGGCATCCGCATGATCTACCAGGAGCTGCATTATGCCCCAGAGCTCTCGGTGGCCGAGAACCTGCTATTGGGTCATCTACCCGCGCGCCGCGGGCTTCTGGGCGGCCAGGTGGTGGACTGGCGGGCAGCCAATCGGATTGCCCGGGAGCTGCTCCAGAAGCTCGAGATCGAAATCGACCCCCGGCTGCCCATGCGTAAGCTGAGCACGGTTGAGCGCCAGATCGTACAGATTGCCAAGGCGTTATCTGCCCAGGCGCGCATCCTGGTCATGGACGAGCCGACCGCGGCGCTGACGCCCCACGAAGTGCAGCTGCTCTTTGAGATCATCCGGTCGTTGCGCAGCCGCGGGGTTGCCATTATCTACATTTCCCACCGCCTGGATGAGGTCTTCGAGATTGCGCAGCGGGCCACCATCCTCCGCGACGGTGCGCTCGTGGAGACGCGGCCCGTGGGCCGGCTGACGAAACCGGAGCTGGTGCGCATGATGGTTGGCCGCGACATTGGCGAAGGGTGGGTGCGCGGCGCGCAGGCTACTGCAGCCACGGCTCGCGGCCGGGCAGTGTTGACGGTCACGAGCCTGGCCCAACGGCGCACCTTTCAAGCTATCTCGCTCACGGTGCATGCTGGCGAGATTGTCGGCGTCTTCGGTTTGGTGGGTGCGGGGCACGTGCATTTGACGCGGGCCATCTTCGGCGCGGAGCCAGTCGACGCCGGCACCATCGAAGTTGAGGGCCGCGCGATTGCCGTCGGCAGCCCGCGTGACGGCCGCCGGGCCGGCTTAGGGTTGGTTCCGGCTGACCGCAAGGTAGAAGGGTTGGTCCTGGAGCGGAGTGTCCGGGAGAATGTGACCCTCTCCAACTGGCGCGGCTTGGCCCGCGGCGGCTTTTTCCGGGGTGACCTGGAACGGCGCCACGCCCAACGCTGGATCGACCGGCTAGGTATTCGCATGGCCGGTGACATGGACGTGAAGATCCGTTATTTGAGCGGTGGGAACCAGCAGAAAGCGCTGCTGGCGCGCTGGCTCGAAGCGGGCGCCAAGGTGCTCCTTCTCAACGAACCGACCTGGGGTGTAGATGTGGGCGCGCGCTTTGACATCTACGAGCTACTGGAAGAGCTGGCGGGTGAGGATCTGGCCATTCTGCTGGTTTCGTCTGACATCCAGGAAGTGTTGGCCGTCAGCCACCGCATCCTGACCATCTATCGCGGCCGCATTACGGGCGAGTTTAGCCAGGCCGAAGCCACCCAGGAAATCTTGCTGCGCGCGGCAGCTGGAGTGAATATTCATGAGTAAGGCAGTGGATACCACAGGCCGGCCGCGCGTGGGCCGGTTGGCGGGTATGGGCGGCCGTGGCTCTCTCCGCGAGGTGCTTGGGCTGGCCATCTTCTACGGCGCCATCGTCGTGATCCTGGCGGTACTCTCGCCCTTCTTTCTCACGGCGCAGAACCTGCTCAACCTGTTGGTGGCCACCTCTACGCTGGCGATTGTGGCGGTCTTTACCACCATGCTCATGATCGGCGGTGGCCTGGACCTGTCCGTCGGCTCCAACGTGGCGCTGGCCGGTGTCGTCATTGCGGTGACGCAGCCGCTGGTGGGGATCTGGGGTGCGATGATCGCCGGGCTGCTGTCCGGCACATTGATCGGCCTGCTCAACGGCCTGTTGGTAACCCAGGTCCGTATCAATGCTGTCATCACCACATTGGGCACGCTCTATGTGGCGCGGGGCGCGGCCTTTGTCCTCTCGGACGGTCTGACCAAGCCGGTCTTTGACGAGCAATTCGCCCTCCTTGGCAGCGGCGCGATCCTGGGCATTCCTGTTCCCGTCTGGATCGCGCTGCTCCTTTTTGTGGCGGGCTTTGTGGTGATGAACCTGACGACGTACGGGCGTGCCCTCTATATGGTAGGCGGCAACGCCGAAGCCAGCTTTCTGGCCGCGTTGCCCGTCGATCGTTACCGGCTCACAGCCTATGTCTTTTCGGGCTTCAGCGCCGGGCTGGCCGGCGTCGTGCTCACGGCGCGGCTCTTTGCGGCCGCGCCCCAGGCTGCCACAGGGTTGGAATTCAGCGTCATTGCGGCCGTGGTGCTAGGCGGCACCAGCCTGGCCGGCGGCAAAGGGACCCTGTTGGGCACCTTTGTGGGTGTATTGATTCTGGGCACCCTAAACAATGGCATGACGCTGCTCAGCCTCTCTTCGGACTACCAACAGATCGTGCAGGGAACGGTGCTGCTGCTGGCAGTGGCCATTGACCAGTTCCGTCTGGGCACGGTCGATCTGGCCGTATTCCGCCGCCGGAGCTGAGCGCACGGCCGCCGCGGTGCCCCTGCCGTGCGTGGTGCAGGCCAGTTGCAGGAAGCAATCAAGCGAACAGAAACAGGAGCGCATTGTATGGCACAGACCGCCCAAACCAACAACAGAGCCCGGGTCGGCGTCTTCGGCATCGGCCTGGCCGCCTATTGGCCCCAGTTCGAAGGTCTGCGAGAGCGGCTCATTGGCTACCAGGAAGAGGTGGAACGGCGCATTGAGCAAATGGGGGCCGAGGTGATCTCAGCGGGCCTGGTCGATACCGCGCCGGCAGCCCAGGCAGCCGGCGATCGCTTTGCCGCGGCCAACGTCGATCTCATCGTCTGCTACGTGGGCACCTATTCGACGTCGTCACAGGTGTTGCCCGCGGTGCAGCGACGGAAGGCGCCCGTGCTTGTCCTCAACCTCCAGCCGGGGCCGGCGCTCGACTACCCGAACACGGACACCGCGGAGTGGCTGGCCAACTGCTGCGCCTGCTGCGTGCCGGAGATCTCCAATGCCTTTGCCCGCAGCCGTATCCAGTTCAATGTGGTTTCCGGCCTGCTTTATCCGGCGGAAGGCAACGCTGCCCAATATTACGCGCGGGGCTGGGGCGAGATCGAGGAATGGGTCCACGCGGCCGCGGTTTTGCGCGAGCTTGCCTACAGTCGCATCGGCTTTCTGGGGCATACCTATCCCGGTATGCTCGATATGTACTCTGACTTCACCATGCACCACGCCCAGCTTGGCGCCCATGTCGAGGTATTGGAGATGGACGACCTGCAGACGCGGGTGCAGGCGGTTACGGACAGCGAGATTGGGGCCAAGATCGACGAGATCCGCAGCATCTTTGACGTCGCGGCGCCAGGCCGTGACAAGATCTCCATGCCCGTCACAGATGACGCCATGCGCTGGTCCGCGCAGGTGGCGGCCGGTCTCGACAGGCTCGTGAGCGATTTCAATCTCAATGGCCTGACCTATTACTACCGGGGACTGAACGGCAACGAATATGAAGAGCTGGGCGCGTCCCTGATCGTCGGCAATACCCTGCTGACGGCCCGCGGCGTGCCCGCTTCGGGTGAGGGGGATCTCAAGACCTGTATGGCCATGTTGATCATGGACCGGCTGGGCGCAGGTGGATCCTACACGGAGTTCTATGCCATGGACTTCAACGAGGACTTCATCCTCATGGGGCACGATGGGCCCGGCCACATCGCGATCAGCGACACGCGCCCGGTGCTGCGCGGCCTGGGCCTCTTCCATGGCAAGCGCGGCTACGGCCTGTCCGTGGAATTCAATGTGCGCACCGGACCGGTTACAATTCTGGGGATGACCCAGACGGCAGATGGTCGTCTGAAAGTGCTGGCTGCAGAGGGCGAATCGATCCCTGGTCCTCGTCTCGAGATCGGTAACACGAACTCGCGGCTGCGCTTCAAAGTGGATCCGGCCACCTTCATGGACCGCTGGTGCGAGCATGGGCCGACCCACCACTGTGCGCTGGGCGTCGGCCAGCAGATCAACAAGATTAAGAAGCTGGCCCGCCTGCTCAACCTGGAGCTGGCTGTCGTAGATTGATCAGGCGCCGCCGCAAGAACGCGTGCCCAGACGTGCGCGATGGCCGGCACGCCATGAAGGAGCGGAAAGATATGAAGCGTGTAGGGTTTGTACTGAAGGTAAAGCAGGACCGGATCGAGGAATACAAGGAACATCACCGGCGGGTCTGGCCCGAGATGCTCGACGCGCTGCGCGCGGCTGGCTGGCACAACTACTCGCTCTTTCTGCGCGAGGATGGGCTGCTCTTCGGCTACTTCGAGACGCCGGAGAGCCTGGCGGCGGCCCAGGCAAAGATGGCGACGACCGAGGTCAACGGCGGCTGGCAGACATTGATGGCGCCCTACTTCGAGTCACCCAACAACGCACGGCCGGACCAGATGTTGATCGAGCTGGAAGAAGTGTTTCATCTAGAGTGAGGCGGAGGGCCCGCTTGCGCGGCGCCAGATAATGAGCCATTTTCAATTCCCAAGCAAGAAGACGCGCGTCGTAGCCACCATCGGCCCGGCGTCGCGGAGCCGCGCCATGCTGGAGGCGTTGGTGCAGGCAGGCATGAATGTCGCCCGCATCAACTTCGCGCACGGCGATCTGGACGGGCACCGCGCGGTGATCAGCGAGCTGCGCACGGTGGCCGCGGCCCTGGGCAGGCGCATCGCGATCATGGGCGATCTGCCCGGCCCCAAGATGCGCATCGGCCGGCTGCGCGAAGAACCGATCCGGCTGGAGCGTGGCCAGCGCTTTGGCCTGCAGGTAGGGGAGGGCGTGGGCGACCAGGGGCGGGCCTTCATAGATTTCGAGCGCCTCGTGCGCGTCGTCAAGCCAGGCGACCAGATATTTCTCAATGACGGCTATGTACAGCTCAAGGTGGAAGGCGTCCACCACGACACGGTCGAGACGACTGTGGAAGTAGGCGGCGAGCTACGCTCTCACAAAGGCGTGAACTTCCCGGGGATTGATCTGGGCATCAGCGCCTTTACAGAGCGCGATCGCGAGCTGCTGGCCTTTGCGGCCCAGGAGCGGCTCGACGCGGTCAGCCAGTCTTTCGTGGCCACGGCGGACGATCTGGCGGCGGTGCGCACCGCCGCGCACACGCTCGACTATGAGCCCATGGTCATTGCCAAGATTGAGCGCGCCAGCGCCGTGAAGAACATGGACGCGATCCTGGCAGCCGCGGACGGCATCATGGTGGCGCGGGGCGACCTTGGGGTTGAGATTCCCATCGAGGAAGTGGCCGCTATCCAGAAAGAGATCATCCTACGCGCCAAGCTGGCGGCCAAGCCCGTGATCACGGCGACCCAGATGTTGGAGTCCATGGTGCACTACCGGCGCCCCACCCGCGCCGAGGTGAGCGACGTCACCAATGCGATTCTAGACGGCAGCGACGCCGTCATGCTCTCCGGGGAGACGGCGGTGGGCGATTACCCCAGCGAGGCCGTAGCCATGATGGTCCGTATTGCCGCGGTCACGGAGCGCATGCCCCACCAGGCCATGTTGGCGGAAGTCGTAGAGCTCGCGCTCAAAGCGCGCACCATCGAGCTGGAGGATCATGTCTCGCTCAGCACCTATTTCACGGCTGAAACCATGGCGCCCGACATCATCTTTGCCGTCACGGCCACCGGCGGCACAGCCCGCCGTATGGCCCGCTTTGGCCTGCCTGGTTGGATTGTAGCCTTCAGTGCCAACGAGAGCACGTGCCAGCGCCTGCAGTTTGTGCGGGGCGTCTACACCGTGTTGGTGCCGGAACGGCCAGCCAGCTGGGCGGAATATGCCCGTAAATGGGTGCATGAAAAGGGCCTGGAAGCCAAACTGGCCATTCTGACCGAGGGCGGCGGCACCCTGCGTACGAGCGGCGCCACCCGTCTGGAGATCATCGACCTGCGCCGCGTATAAAGCAGAGGAGAGACGGCGAGAGGCTCACAGCCTTTCAAGGCTCGATCCTCCCGCCTTGATAGTGGCTACATAGCTGCAGGCTTAATGTTCTGATTTAACTGCAGCACGTTTTCTGGATCGTATTTGGCCTTGATCGCGGCTAACCGGGCATAGTTTGCGCGGTACGCGGCCCGGACTTCATCCTCTTCTTCGTGGCCCATGAAATTTACATAGAGCCCGTGGCTCGCGTAAGGCGCCATGCGCGCCAGTGACGTATCGGCCCACGCGATATGCTCCTCGCCCGATCCTGCTTCCCAGCCTGCCGCATGGACGATCGCGAAGTGGGGTTCGCGCAGGGCAAAGGCCGTGGCGTCAGGGGCCACGCGCGTGGCCGCGCCCTGGAAGGGATGGAGCACGATGGACGAGAAGGGCGAAGTGCGGGCGGCTGCACATTCAAGCAGCGCGTCGAAGGCGGCGTCGACAGGCTGGCGCAGCGTGTACGCGGTATCGTAGTAGTTGCGCCCGTCCGGCGCCACTGGATCGAGCATGGCCAGGAGCTCGCTGTAGGCCATGGGCCGGATCAAGTCGGCCAGCGGCGACCCCACCTGGCGAAAGCCGGCCAACATGCGCTCGCCTTCCCCCAGATCGTCGCCCGCGTAGCAGGCCATCATGACAAAGGCCGGCCCTACTTGAGGCGGCGTGGCCATGGAGGCCATGGTGCCAATGACATCCGGCGCGTTCAGGCTGTAATCGTGAAAGAAGCGCAGCGGGTCGCCCGCCTTGTCCAGGGCATGGACGACCATGCCAGCCAGCACCTGGCCCAGGGGATAGAGCTGGTACTGGATGCGGGTCACGACGCCAAAGTTGCCGCCACCGCCACGCAGCGCCCAGAAGAGATCGGGATGCTCGGTTGCGCTGGCGCGCCGCACCTGGCCATCAGCCGTCACCAGCTCGAAGGCCAGGACATTGTCGATGATCATGCCGTAGCGGCCCATGAGCCAGCCAATGCCGCCGCCCAAGGTAGCGCCGCCCAGGCCATTGCCGCCGCAGGTGCCGGTCGTCGTTATGAGGCCAAAGGGTTCGAGGGCAGCCACGAACTCGCGCAGGGTTAGCCCTGGTTCTGCCCACACCGTGCGCTGCTGCGGATCGACGATCGTCTGTTTCATCTGTGAAAGATCGACGACCAGACCGTTGTCAGCCAGGGCCAGGCCCGCGCCGTTGTGACCGCCGCTGCGGATCGAGAGAGGTAGCCCATGTTCACGGGCAAAGCGTATGGCCAGGGCCGCGTCCTGCGTTGTGCGGCAGCGCACGATCACCGCCGGCCGCCGGTCGATGTAGCCATTCCAGAGGGCACGGGCCGCGTCGTAGCCTGGGTCCGTGGGCGTGAATAGCACACCGCTGATTGCCGCACGCAGGCTGTTCAGTGCACTGGCTTTGAGCTTTGGCTGCATTTCGAGTGTTGATTGCATGCTCACTAGGGGTTTCTCCTCGTTCATGAGAGCCGGTCGCCTGCAAAACGGGCTGCCCGGCTTGCGTTGCCACTCGCGGTAACGGCAGGTGGCGAGCAAAGTTGATGGTTTACGCTGTGTACTGTAGCGTGCGGCGTGTCATCTATGAGTCACGCTGCGCGTCGTAAACACGTGAGATATGCGTCATATTCCCTGGCAGCGAAACAAAACGCCGGGTGTCCTCCTGCCGTTCGGCCGCGCGCAAGGGTCCTGCCAGGCGTTTCTCTCAGGGCAGTTCATGCAGGTATCATACGGTCATGCCCGATCACATTCTCGCCATTGACAACGGAACCCAGAGCGTGCGCGCACTGATTTTCGACCTGCGCGGCAACCTGGTGGCCAAATCCCAGGTACACCTGGAACCCTATTTCGCGCGCCAGCCCGGCTGGGCTGAGCAGAATCCTGAGTACTATTGGAGCTCACTGTGCCAGGCATGCCAGGCGCTGTGGAGCCGCTCACCTGTGCCCAAGGAGGCATTGGCGGGCGTGGCGCTGACCACGCAGCGCGCCACGGTGATCAATGTGGACAAAGAGGGCAAGCCGCTGCGGCCGGCCATTGTCTGGCTTGATCAGCGGCGTACCGAGGGGCAGCGCCCCTTGGGTGGGCTCTGGGGGCTGGCCTTCAAGCTGGCGCGAATGTCCGATACCATCGACTATATTCAGGCCGAGGCTGAAGCCAACTGGATTCGCATCCACCAGCCGGACGTGTGGGCGAAGACCTACAAATATCTCTACCTGTCGGGCTATCTCACCTACCGGCTTACGGGACACTTCGTCGATTCTGTGGGCTGCCAGGTTGGCTATATGCCTCTGGACTATAAGCGGCTGCGGTGGGCGGCGGGCTGGGACTGGAAATGGCAGGCGGTCCCCATGCCCCGCACCATCCTGGCAGATCTGGTACCGCCCACGGGCCTGCTCGGCGAGATCACGCGTGAGGCCGCGGAGGCGACGGGCATTCCCGCGGGTCTGCCGCTCATCGCGGCCGCGGCTGACAAGGCCTGCGAGGTGATTGGCGCTGGCGCGTTGGCGTCACATATCGGCTGTATCAGCTACGGCACCACGGCCACGATCACGACCACACAGCGCCGCTACATCGAGCCCATTCCCCTGATCCCTCCCTACCCCGCCGCGGTGCCCGGCGCGTACAGCCTGGAAGTGCAGATCTATCGCGGCTTCTGGATGGTGAGCTGGTTCAAGAACGAGTTCGGCCAACGGGAGCTGCGCCTGGCCGAGGAACAGGGCGTCGCGCCCGAAAAGCTGTTGGATGAGCTTGTGGCCGATGTGCCGCCGGGGTGCGACGGTCTGGTCCTGCAGCCCTACTGGTCGCCCGGCATCAAGGTGCCGGGTCCAGAAGCCAAGGGCGCGGTGATTGGCTTCACCGACATACACACACGGGCCCATCTCTATCGCGCCATTCTGGAGGGTTTGGCCTATGGCCTGCGCGAAGGCAAGGAACGGCTCGAACGCCGTACGGGCATGCCCATCACGCAGCTGCGCGTCGCCGGCGGCGGCTCCCAGAGTGATGTGGCCATGCAGCTGACGGCGGACATATTCGGGCTGCCTGCCCTGCGCCCCCACGTTTACGAGACGTCAGGCCTGGGCGCGGCCATCGACGCGGCCGTGGGCCTGAAGCTGCACCCAGACTTTGGCGCCGCGGTGCGGGAGATGACCCGCGTTGGCCAGAGCTTTGATCCCGACCGTCGCACACACGACCTGTACGACACGCTCTATCGCCAGATCTATCTGCGTCTCTACGATCGCTTGAAGCCCCTCTACAAGGAAATTCGCAACGCGCTCCAGCAGCCAGGCGAGCTATAGCGCTCACTGCAGCTGTTGCAGGTCGGATTCATAGCGAACCAGCACCCTGTACCCCCCGTTCCACGGCGCCGCGCGGGCAAATTGGCTAACCACGCCGGTCACGCGCCACACCTGTCCCTTCTGCACATAGGGGCGTTTCCAGCGCAGGCTGCTGCGCACGGTCACGCGCACCGGCTCTCCTGCCGGATCGGCCGGGTCCGCCAGCAAGATGCTGTCTCCCTGCCAGCCGGTGACGACGCCTTGAAAGGTAACCAGCCGCCCCTCCAGTGACTCGCCGATGGCCGCGGGCGTGACTGCCAGGGGCTGCAGCGGCGCACGCGTCGCAAGGGGCCAGATCTGCTCTGGGCTCTCCAGGACCAACTCCTCCTCACCCCGGAACGAGTCTAGCCGGCCGCGCAGTAGCACGACGTCGCCTTCCTGCAGCGGTGGAAACTCACCGCGACGCAGATAGACGTTGATGCCGATTGCAGCCGTAGTGTTGTCGTCCGCGACGTCGGCCACGTAGATGCTGCTGTTGAACAGCCCTGGCGGCACGACCACAACGCCACGGAACTCCACCCACGCGGTCAGGCCCATGAGCTTGGCCTGCGCCACCGAGCCGGGCGGGCCGCCCGCCTGTCCGTAGCCGGGCTCCAGCTCGGGCGCGGTGGGTTTGTCCTGGCTGGGCGCCGGCGGCAGGTTGGGCGGTGGGGGCAAATCGACGAGGTCCACGTTTGTGTTGGCACGTCCGGGCGTGACATCCGCGCCGGTGACCCAGCTCTGGCCGTCAGGCACGCGCGCCAGGGTGCGCCCGGCCGGCAGCGTGGCATCCCACGCCACTTCGTCGCGCACGGCATCGTCTGGCCCCCGCAGGCGTAGCTGCGCGCCCTCGTTGCGCAGGCTAAGCCGCGTCTCCTGGCGCCAGAGCAGCAATTGCTGGCCGCCGCGGATCGTGCGCGCGTCGCCAAAGGTAAAGCGCCGGGTATTGCCCCCTGGGCTACTGCTCTCCAGGGACCAGCCGGAGAGGGAGACCGGGTAAGGGCTGGCATTGAAGAGCTCGATGAACTCATCCTGGCTGTCCACGACGCCGTCGCCGTTGTGGTCGTCGCGCGGCGCCGGCAGTACCTCGTTGATCAGCACCTTACCTTCACCCACATCGCGCACGAAGAGGGGCGCGGTGACGGCGTAGTCGCTGTCAAACTGCGTAGCCACGGCGACCAGGATGCTGCCGGGCACAGCAGGAACGGTGACTGACCAGTGTCCGTCTGCCGGCGGCAGGTCAAGCTGGCGGATGGGCTGGCCGTCCTGCCAGATGGCAAGGCCAGCGTTCTCGCCGCTGCGGTCGCCGTAGTCAATGTGCAGGGTGAGCGCGTTTTCCGGGCTGACCCAACCGCCCATCCACTGCTCAGGCTCATGCGCGGGCGCGGCGCGCAGGGTGAGCCACAGGCCAACCGCAGAGGAGACCCACCCTCGCCGCGCGCGGAGGGCGTCCAGCACTCCTGCCCTGTCCACCGTGGTCACGGCAAGCCCTGTGTAGCGGGGCTGTAGCACTGCGACGCCAGGCAGCTGCGGATTGCTGTTACCGGCTGGCAGTGCAGGGACAGCCAGCTCGCGCCAGGGTGCAAACCAGTCATCCAGGGAGGCCGGCGGTTCACCGTTGCCGGCGGCAATGGCTGCGGCCGCGGGGAAGGGATAGGGTGGCGCCACACTCTGCAGCGCCGCGCCGGTGGTAGCGAGAAACTCCAACAGCCCCGCCACGCTCTGATCTGCCGGCATCTCCTGGCTGTAGACGATGGCCTGGGCACCGCTGCTGTCTACCCAGCGCCAGGCCGGCAGATGAATGGCTGGCCCGTTGCTAAGCGTCGCGGGCTGGGCGTCGGCGATGGCGAGGAAATCCAGACCCTGGGCCGCGGCTGCGCTCAGCAGATAGTGGGGTGGGGCTGTCAGGCCAGGCGTCCGGTTGCTCTGTGCGCCCAACGAGCCCCAGACGGCGCGCAAGCCGCCTTCAAGCTGGGGAAGCTCATGGCTGAGGCTTAGGGGCACGCCCCGGGTCACAAAGGGCTCGGGCGGCCCGGCGAGAAAGCGATCACGCACAGCGCGCGTGGTTAGCAGATCCATGCCAGGCAGACGCTGCAGGGAGAGGCCGGTGGGCGGGTACAGCTCGCCCGTGAGGCCCAGCGCGGCGTAGTCGCCGGCCGCGTAGGCCACGGCGTCCGCCAGCAGACCGTCCGGATCGATGAGAACAACCTCGTCCCCCCGGTCGTTGAGAGCCAGTGTGCCTTTGCTTACCTCGGGAACACGTTCCAGCTGGGGTACGGCCGCCAGCGTATCCTCCAGTTCGGCGTCGGGCGGGTCGCCAAAACGCGCCTGGAACGCGGCGCCCTCTCGCGCCACGACAAAGAGAGCGTTGGGCGCCAGAATCACGCCCGGTGGCAGCCGGTAGATCCCTTCATTGGCGCCAGGCCGCGCGGCGTCACCTACCAGCCAGTCATCAAGCTCAAGAGGCTCGGCGCCGGTATTGAGGAGAGCAATAAACTCGTCAGCGCTGCCCCCGTAGTAGACCTCATCGATCTGCAGCGGCGACGCCGCGGCCCGTAGCGGCCAAGATGTGGGCAGCGGCGTCGGTGTGCTGGTTGGGTCCGGCAGGTCCGGCGTGGAAGTCGGGGTGGGTGTAGCTGGGGGGACATAGGGCCCGCCTGGCGAACCCTTATCGCCGGCTGAACCTGGCCACGGATCCGCTGAAACGACCCATGCGGCCTGCGGGTCCGCGCGCACGCGCTGCAGCGAAGCCCCGGCGCGCACGCGGAGCCCCTCTTCCCCGCCCCAGGCCACCCGGTCAACCACAGCGCCATCCGGCGCCACCAGCAAGAGATCGTCGACCTCGTTGGCCAGGGTCAGACCGCTGTAGACATAGGCGGACTGAACGCCGCCGTTGGCGGCCGGGTCGCCGTTGCGGGCCAACACAACGTAGGCGCCGGGCGGGACAATGAGATCTTGGGCAAGGACATGGCTGTCGCGGCGGGAGTCGGCTAACTGCCAGCCGTTGAGATTGGCAGCGATCTCTTCCAGATTGACTATTTCGACCCATTCGCCCGCGCTGTCGGGAACCGCGGCGGGGTCGGCCATGAATTCGCTGATGAGGAGCTGCGGGGGCGCGCCGCTGGGTGGGGTCGGGGGCGGCGTAGCGGCCGGCGGTGTCACTGTGGCCGTGGCGGTGGCCGTAGGGGAGGGTGAAGGGGTGGGGGTGGATGTAGGCGTTGTAGTGGGCGTGAGTGGCGCGGGCGCGCCGGGCGAGCCTCTGTCCCCAGCCGAGCCTGGCCACGGGACGGCGGCGGGCTGCCAGCGCGGGGGTGGGCCCGGATCGATCCGCTCCAGGCTGGCGCCGGTGGGCGGCACGAGATCGCGGCTCGCACCCCACAGCACGCGGTCCACCTCCTGGCCGCCCGGCGCCACCAGGAGCAGCGCGTCTTTGGTGTTGGCGAGGGTGATGCCTCGATAGACATAGTTGACGGCGACGCCGCCATTGGCAGCCGGGTCACCGTTGCGGGCCAGCACTGCGTAGCTGTCCGGCGCCAACCAGAGCTCAAGGCCGATATGGTGCGTTTCGCCGTCCAGGTCGGCCAGCGTCCAGTTGGCGAGATTGACGGCGAAGGGGTTCGGGTTCCAGAGCTCGATCCATTCGCCCGCGCTGTCGCTTACGGCATTGGGGTCGATCATCAGCTCGGTAATGAGGATCGACGGCGGCGGTGTGGGCAGCGCGGTTGCGGTCAGGGAAGGCGATGGTGTGGGCGACGCGGTTGCCGTTGCCGTGGGGGGCGGCGTGGGTGTGTCCTTCGGCGGCTCTGCTACGGGCGTCGTTGTAGGCGTCGACGTAGGAGTCGAGGTTGGCGGCGGGCTGAGTGTCGCGGTAGGGGTTGCTGTAGGTGTTGGCGTCTCCGTCGGCAGCTCCAGCGTGGGCGTCCCCGTTGCTGTTGCTGTCGGCGTGGCCGTGGGCAGTTCTTCTGTCGCCGTAGGGGTGGTCGTCGCGGTGGCCGTCTCCGTTGGTGTCTCCGTTGGTGTCGCGGTTGGTGTTGGGGTAGGCGGCAGGCAGGGACTGGGCGGGCTCTGGCTGTTGCGCGGCGCGGGCGCGGCTTGCTCAAAATCGGCTGCGTTGTCATTGGTATCGACACAGCCGTAGCCACGCCGGAAAAGCGCAACCGTATTGGACGGTGACGGGGCGGGCGCGCCTTCGGCACTGTTCGCGGCGCCGTAGCCCAGCAGATCCTGTCGCTGGCCACTTTGTTCTACCATGACCTTGCCGTCGCTGGCGCTCATGGCCGCGCTACCGGTGACATCGGGTGTGGGCAACGGGTCGCCGCGGCTGCCGGTGTCCATCTGGACGAGGAGGTAGCTATAGGCGCCAATAGTGTGCCCCCCAAGATCCACCCACTGCCAGTTTTCCGAATGCTTGGCTGCGTAGCCGACGCGCCAGCCGGCCAGATCGATGGCATTGGCCGTGGCGTTGAATAGCTCAATGAAGTCGGCATTGTAGGGCGCGCTGCTGTTGCCGCCGCCGCCATATACCTGGCTGATACAGATCATGCAGGCTGTCCCTTGGCCGTTGGCTCGCCCCACCAGCCACAGGCAAAGGAGGGACGCGACCAGGAGACCAAGCGCGCGCGTCAGGACAAGGTTGTGACCAGTCGATCTTCGTGCCGGCAATGCCACACCTCCGGGGTGTCGAGGGTGCTACTGGTCTGTCAATCGCCATTCTGTAGTGAGTCCGTAGTAACGACTTCAGACTTCAGTCATCCGTCACCTGTCCACAACGACTGGAATCGCCACTATGGAACTGAAGTCGGATTGTTGACAGACCACTACCCGCACAGCTGCCATGCGCAGGCAGTCTGAGCGACGGTGATCTATGGCAGTACAGGCCTGATTCACCCAGCCAGTGGCACGCGGTGAGACCTTCGGTGTGTGGCGCACCCCGGAGAAATAAGAGGGGAAGGCCGGATGCAGGGAACGAGTACGGGGGGCGCCCTGTCTCTGGCGGGCTGCCTGTCTGAAGCCTCGCACCGGACCTTGGCGCCATTGTACTGGGATGCTCCGGGCGATCCATCCGTCAGATGTCGCAACGCGGCTGGATCGTGGCGAAAACGGAACCGGGCACAAAAGGCGGCGGAAATCCGGCAAACATCCCTGCGATCCATGTGCTATAGTAGGGACGCTGCCGGCGCTCTGCTGTCCTGCGCAAATAGCCTTCATCGAGGGACAAGCCGGTGGATCCAGCAGCTGCCGCTTACCCACATCTCAGAATCCAGGAGGTACCGATGTTCATGCCTGCCCGTTTCGTTTGCCTGGTGCTGGCCTTGCTGCTGGCCATTTCCCCGTTGTCCTCGGTGACGCCAGCTGCGGCGCAGAGCGAGCCTGCTCCCACCCCGGTCCCCCTCCCGCCGGAGGATCTCCAGGCGCGCGTGGCAGAGCTACAGCCATTGCTCGAAGAACTCTATACCACCATCGATCCCACCCGTGTGGACCTGGAGGACTTGAGTTTCGAAATTGCGTTCGATGCCGCGGATATCTTTACCTGGATGGCTGAGAACATCGCTTTTCGCCAATATCCGGGCGCGCAGCGGGGAGCACGGGGCGTCCTGCTGACCGCCGCGGGCAACGCGCTCGACCAGAGCATCCTGGCCACCCAGCTGTTGGGCGACGCGGGCTATGACGTGCGCATAGCCCAGGGCCGTCTCAGCGAGAAGGATGCCTCGCGCCTGCTGGAACAGATGGCGGCCGCGCCCGCGGCCAGCCCGCGTCTGGAGCGTGAGCGGGTCTCCGCCATCCTTACGGAGATCGGCGCGCTCTACGGGTTGGAGCCGGAGGTCGTAGCCAGCGAGCTGGACGCCGCCTTGAATCCGGCGCCATTGGCGGAGAGCGCGGCCATGAGCGACACGCTGGCCAGTGTTACCCTCATTGCCGGGGCTCTGGCGGAGGCTGGCATTGAGCTAGGCGATGAGGCTGCGCTCGACGCGCTTGTGGAGGAAGCGCGCGATTACTATTGGGTCGAATACCGCCTGGGCCCCACGGATCGCTGGCAGGCGGCCCATCCCGCGTTTGGCGCGGCCGCGGCCCCTGCGCCGCTGCGGGCCAGCGCAACCTTCGCTGACGAGCTGCCAACCGGCGCGCCCCAATGGCAACGGCTCCGCGTGGCCGCGTTCATCGAACAAAAAGACGGCGATACATTGGTGACCCACACCATCGTGCCGGCCCAGGAATATCGGGCCGCGGATCTCGCCGGCCAATCCTTGACCTTCCAGCTTGTGCCCAATGGCATCTCCGGCTTCATGCAGACGGCCGACATCGACGGCATGCTGGACAGCACCGATCTCTTTCTGCCCGCGCTCAACGGCGAAGTGGTCGAGGATGGTTTCGCCTTTGACCTGCAGGGGGACGTGTTGGACATGGCGCAGGCCAAACGGACAGCCGACGGCATGGTCCGCCTGGCCAAGAGCGTCTCCGGCGCGCTGGAGGGCGCTGCGGGCTTACTGGGTGACCTGGGCGAAACAGAGACCGGAACACCGGCCGTGCCTGAGGATGCGAAGACGCTCACGGCGGTATGGCTTGAATACACCTTGATAGGGCAAGATGGCGGCGAAAAGACGGTGCGGCGTTACCTGCTCGACCGCGTGGGCGCGGCGAACCGGGCTGAGGCGCATGCTGACATTGACCCGGAGCTGGCCTTTCCGGCCGCCAGCCGCGCGCTCCTGACCCACCACACGGTGGTCTTGCTTCCTGGCGACTACACGCGGGATTACCTGGCGGCGCGGCTGCTCCAGCGTATGATCGACGAGCTGGCGCTGACGCCTGCCATGACCGCACTACCTGAGGAAGACGAGCCGGACCGCGCCATCAAAGCCATCAGAAAACTGGCTCCACTGGACGACGTCGTGCTGGCCGCCGCGTTTGCCGCGGGCGCCGCGGCTGAAGGTAACATCGTCTACCGGGCGGAACCGGCGCTGGTGGTCGTGGAGCGCGGTCTGCTGCCTGGCGGGCCCTTTCTAGAGGGCTTTGCCCGCGTCGATGTCATCAGCAACGCCCGCCGTGCCTTCACCTCCACAGACGACGGCCTGGCGCCAGACCCCGCGGCCGTGCTCTTTGCCGGTGTCTGGGAGACGCAGGTGGAAGGCGCGCCGCTGCTCGGTCTGGAGCAGGCACACTTCAATGCAGCCCGTGCGGTGCACGCCGCGGTGGATGCCGGCCAGGAGCTGCTGGTGGTGACACCCGGCGACACGAGCCTGCTGGACGACCTGGCGCTTGACGCCGAGAGCCGCGCCAACCTGGAAGCTGACCTGGCGCGCGGCTACGTGGTCGTCGTGCCCAAAATGGAGGAAGCTGGCGAAGATCTGGCATGGTGGCGCGTGGACCCGCGCACGGGCGAGACGTTGGGCATCGGCCGTGACGGGCGCGGCACAGAAGGCACCGAATACACGATAACACTGCAAGGCATCATCGAGTCGACCATTCTGGGCACACCCAAGACCATTGCCAGCATTGCTATCTGTACTGGGCAGGGCGGGAGCGTGGGCTGTTGCGTCGCCGAAAATGCAGCCTACTTCGCTGGCGGCATGCTGCTGGGCTTTGGCATTATCAAGACCCTGGGGGCAACCGTGGCATTGCTGTCAACTGACCTGGCCCTCAACAATGCGCTTTTCCTGGGCGGGGCCACGGGCATCATTCCCAGCGCCTGCACATGATGATTGGCCGAACTACAAGCGGCCAGCCCACGACCCGGTCTGGCTGTACCCAGGAGGGCGCCCGCCGTGGCGTTTGTGCTGCGACCAACCCTGGCGGCTTGCCAGCCCTCCACCGCAGTCTATCCGCCGGCAGGCCGTGACGGGCCGCCACATGAAAGAGACCTGCCATGCGTGTGACTAATCTTGTCCATATTCTGATCCTGCCGGTGTTGTTGGCCGGGCTATGGCTGTGGCCCGCGCCAGTGGCACACAGCCAGGGCTGCACCGACGATATTGAGCCCAACAACGAACCCGCCATGGCCACCCCACTCACTGCTCCCTGTGTCGAGGGCACGTTGGACGACTCAGACCAGGATCTCTTCGTGTGGACCGTGACGGATGCGGAGGCCGGGCAACAATGGGATCTGGCCCTGACGGGTGTTCCTGGGGAAGCAAACAAGCTGGAGCTCTATGCGGCCGCGTTCGTGGACGGCACTCTTGACCCTTCAAGCCTCAAGCGGCTCTGGTCGCTGGACAGCCCGGACAGCCAGGAGAGCCGGCTGTCCGGGCTGCTCTTCCGGCCCGGCGCCTACCTGATTGGCGTGGCCAGCAGCGGTGTGGGCGATTATCGACTGGCTCTCGAACCGTCTGGCGTCCTGCCAGCGCCGGCCGAGGTTGAGCCCAATGACGTTAGCGACGCAGCCACACCGTTGGCCGGCGCCTTTGCGGTAGCGGGGGACCTACAGGGGAGCGACGATCTCTATCGCTGGACGGTGGACGAGGCCGGCGCCGCCCAACGCTGGCACTTAGCGCTCTCCGCACCAGCGGGTGAACGCGTCAGTTTCCAGATCAACGCCGTGGGTGGCCGGCCCATCGTCTCGAGCACGGTGGACGATCTGGGCCGCTTTGCCGTGTTGGATCTGGCCTTCGCGGCGGGCGACTATGAGCTCCGGTTTTGGCCCGCCAAGGACATGGCAATGCCCTATCTGTTGGCCATGACGCCCGCAGGCGCGCGCACGCCGGAGCACGAAGAGGAGCCCAACAACGATCCGCCATCAGCCTTTCCGCTGGACCCGGCCCTACCCACGACGGGGCGCTTCTCCGCCCAGCGGGACACGGACTTCTACCGCATCACTGCCGGTGCAGACTTTGCCGCTTCCCGGTGGCGGCTGGATGTGACGCCAGATGGGCCGGTCACTGTTGAGGTCTGCCTCACCGACGACCGCGGGTACGTCATCCAGTGCCGGGAGGGAAGCGCGCCCGCGCTGGAGGACCTCTTATTAGCACCCGGGGACCACTATCTATCGGTACGCAACCGGAATATCTCTGAGACCAGCTACACCATCACCTTCGAGCGGGTGGACGCGGCCTCCGCCGATTGGGAATCGGAGCCCAACGATACGCAGCCCTTTGCCAGTGTAATTGGACCCAAACTGGCTGCACGCGGCCGCTCGGCCGGCCGCGATGACGACTACTACCGTTTCACGGTGGAGGGGGAGCCGCAACTGTGGCGCATCCAGGTGACCGGCAGGGGTCTGGAGCAGATTATCTATTACGATGCCGGGGGCAACGAGCTGGCGCGGCGGGCAGCCGAAGGTGACCGGCGCATGCGGCTGGACGGCCTTTATCTGTTGCCGGGCGACCATTTTCTAAGTGTGCGGAGCGCGGACGGCGAGTACGCTCTCCGGGTCATACCCCTGGGCCCGCCCGCCGAGCCGCTGGAGATCACCAGCGATGACCTGCGCGACCTCTCCGTGGCGCCGGCGGGTGAGGGGGCCACCGCTGCGCCCGCGGACACAGCGGCTGCTGTACTTGGTCTGACCGAGCGTGAGCCCAACGACGATGACACGCGGGCCGAACGGCTCAGCTTCAACCGGGCACAGATCGCGCTGCTGGCGCAGCCCGACGATCGCGACCGCTTCCGCTTCTATCTGCCCAGCCCGCGCTACGTGCGCCTGACGGTGGTGCCGCCGCCCGACGGCGCGGTAAACATCGACCTGGATCTCCTCTTTTCTAACGGCAACGCGGGCCCTGGCGTGCCCTTTGTCTATACGGGTCTGCTGCCGCCCGGCGACCATTTCATCAACGCCGACGCTGCCCAGCTCAGCGAATCACCTTACCTGCTCCTGCTGGAAGAATTGAACCCGCTGGAGACACCGGCTGACCTGGAGCCCGTGAACAACTATCAGGCAACCGCGCCCGGCCTTCCGGCCTCAGGCGTGCTCACAGGTACAGTGGGTGGCAACGCGGACAGCGAAGACTGGTATCGCCTGCCGCCGTCGTTGCCGCCGGGCACGGCGGTGACCGCGTCCGTGGAAGGGGACCGGCCCCAGCTTACCTTCTTTGCCGGCGCCGACCGCCTGCCCTTTGACCAGCAGGAGGCTCTCTACACCGGCGCCACCGGGGCGGGGGATCAGCTGCTACGTGTGCGTGGGGAGGGTGCGTATACCGTCACCTTTAGCTTTGGCGCTGAGACGGCGGCCGGTGTGGCGCCGCTTGCCCTGGAGCTGGCCCTGGCCGCAGCCAACCAGCCCGTGGCCGCGTTCTGGCCGGAGGGCCAGCGCGTGCAGGCCACGCTCTATATGACGAACACCGGCCCATTTGCTGAGACTGTGGAGGTCGAGGCGGCGGCTGGCGACGTGCAGTGGACGATTACACCGGCGCTGCAGGCGGTGACAGTGCCCGCGGGTGACAGCGTGACGCTGCCCCTCACCATCCGGATCATGGACGATGTGCCCGATGGGCCGGTGCCCGTGTGGGCGGCCGCGCGGCGTGAGGACGGCGCGCGCGTTACCGTGGGGGCGCGCGTCGACGTGCTCTGCGGTGCGGCGCCGCGCAATCCGGACCTGACCTGGACCACCGCGGGCCCCCTCTTTGGCGGCGTGAATGCCGCGTGGCTAGGCCTGGGTGCGACACCGGTCGGTGACAACGCGGACCGCGCCGCTTCGCTCTTCGATGGCCGCACGTCGCCCAACGTGGGCACCCGGTTTGACGTAGGCGCTACCGTGACCGTCGATCTGGCCGGCGATGACCCGGTCAACGTGGCCGGCGTGCTGCTCAACCCCCAGACCAGCATGGCGCCCCAGACGGTGCTCCGCACCTTTGTCGTCGAGACCTCCCTTGACGGTGTGGCCTTCTCGCCGGTTCTCAGCGGCACCCTGTCACCCCTGCCGGTGGAACAGTGGTTCGCGTTGCCCGCGCCGGCGCCGGCCCGCTTTGCGCGGCTGGTCATGGTGGACACTCAGCAGCCCGGCTATACCGGAGGCGCCAGCCTCGGCGAGTTCAAGGTCATCGTCGCGCCCGGCGGGCCCCTATCCGGCACCCCCTACAACCTCGCTGACCCGGCCAGAGGTGGCCATGTCGTGCTTACCGAACCGCTGCTGGGCGAGCCAAACCGCCTGGTTACCGAGGCCACTGAGACACCGCTCGGTTTCATCCGTGACGAAAGCCAGGGCCTGTCCTGGGTGCTGGGCTTCCACCATAACCGCGCCGCCCAGATCGAGCGGATCGAATGGGTCAACAGCCCACAAGGCGACCCCGCGCGGCGCCTTACGAACGTGGAGATCTTTGTCAGCCTGGAAAGCCCGGCCGGGCCATGGACGCCCCTGACGACCTGGACGCTCGATCCGGCGCGTGTCGACGCGCAGATGCTGGAGCTGCCTGCCCCACTCTGGGCGCGGTACTTACGTTTTGTCACGCCGCCGGCCGGCGCCTGGGGTTCCTATGAGTTTCCTGACACGGTGCGTGTCTTTGAACGGGAGCCAGGCGACGCCTATACCAGCATCCTGGCCGAATATGGGGATAGCCGGCGCCAGGCCATCTACGAGGCGCAGCAGACGATCACGAGCCTTGGCAACCAGCTGGGTGAGGCTGCAGCCAACGATAGCCGCGACCAGGCCCAATCCCTGGGCGACGGCCAGACGGTGCGCGGGGCGGTGCAGATCAATGTGGACGAGGATTGGTATCGCGTCGATGTGGCAGAACCGGCCAATGTGCTGTCCGTAGACCTCGCGGGGGACCCTGTCCTCAACGCCGAGCTGGAGATTCTGGACGCGGCGGGTGCGCCGGTGCCGGCCAGCCCCGTGGCCAAGGATGGCGCCCTGCAATGGACGGTGGCGGTGACGCCGGGTACCTACTATCTCAGGGTGCGGGAACCACGGCGCTCTGTCATCTTTGCCTGGGATACCAGTGGCAGTGTCGGTCCCTTCGTGACAGCCATCTACCAGTCGTTAGCCCGCTTCAGCGACGCCATCGACCCGGAAGTGGAGGTGATCAACCTGTTGCCCTTTGGCGACCCGCGGGGACGGCTGCTCCTGGACGAATGGAGCGGCGACCCGCTGGCAGTCCTGACCGCGCTCGCCCGCTATGACCGTAGCGACGGTTCCAGCAATGCCGAGAGCAACCTGTTGTTGGCTGCCGAGACGCTTGGCCAGCGTCCCGGCCAGCGCGCGGTGGTCTTCATTACCGATGCAGAGTCGAGTGGCCATGACCTGACCCCAGAGTTGTGGCAGGCCCTGGCTGCGGTGCGCCCGCGTATCTTTGCCATGGAGGTCAGCTCGGCTGGCAGCGATGTGGCGCAGGATCTCATGCAGACCTGGGCGGATGTCCACTATGGCGACTACATGGCGCTGGCGACAATCGGCCAGATGGAGACTGGCTTTGCGCGCGCGGCCTGCACGCTGCGGCGACCGTCTGGCTACCAGCTGTCCGTCGCGCTGCGCTACGAAGCGCCGCCCACGCCGGTCCCCACCGCGACGCCGGAACCAACGGCCACCTTCACGCCCACGCCTACACCAACCTGCCCGGCTCGCTGAGTGTCGTCTCGAGCCCGGCGGCTGCCCCACCGGTCGCGGGCCAGGTTGCGGTGGAGCTGATCCTCGACGCGTCTGGCAGCATGTTGCAACGTTTGGAGGGTGAACGACGTATAGATATTGCAAAGACGGTGCTGGCCAACCTGGTCAACGAGGTGCTTCCTGAAGGCATACCGCTGGCCGTGCGGGTCTTTGGTCACCTGGAGCCGGATGCCTGCCGCACGGACCTCGTGGTCCCTCTGCAGCCGGCAGACCCTGCGGCTGTGAGCGATCTGCTGGCCACGATTGAGGCCAAGAACCTGGCCCGGACGCCGATTGCCGATTCGCTGCGCCTGGTAGCTCAGGACATGGCGACCGCTGGAGGGACGCGCATCGTGGTGCTGGTAACGGACGGCGAGGAGACCTGCGAAGGCGATCCGGCCCAGACCATCCAGGCGCTGCGCGAGCAGGGATTCGACGTGCGTGTCAATATTGTGGGTTTTGCCATCGACGACGTGGGCCTGCAGCAACAGTTCGAGGAATGGGCGAAACTGGGCGGCGGTATTTATCTGAATGCCACCAATGCCGCGGAGCTGGATCAGGCCGTACAGCAGGCGGTGCGGGCTCCCTTCCGGGTGCTCGACGCCAACGGTGTCGTGGTGGCAGGTGGCCTGGTGGACGGGAGTCCGGTGATCCTTCCTGGCGGTCTCTACACGGTAGAGGTGCTTACCGACCCGGTACGGCGCTACGAACAGGTGGAGCTCCCGGGCGCGGCTGCCGTCACCGTGACAGTTGAA
>JACFMY010000027.1:0-4056 GCA_019455155.1 Caldilineaceae bacterium | reverse complement strand
TAACCGGGCTGCCCGTCCCTGAGCCTTTACTCGATGCGGTACTCGGCGCGGAGATAGCGCAGCGGCGTCACGGCGCCAACCAGGTAGATCATGAACACCAGGATCAGGAGGAGCTGGCCCAGCCAGGTGAGACCGGCCAAATCCTGTTGCAGGTAGGCGGTGACGAGGATAATGGCGGCGAGGCCATTGCCCAGGGCGCAGGTTACCAGGACGGGGAGTCCCAGAATGCGCTCGCTGGAGGCAAGCAGATAGTAGATGCCGAGGGTGAGCAGGCCGCCGCCAGCCAGCCGCAGCGGCCACAATGGGCTTGCCGCGAGGGTGAACCAGTTGGCCAGGGCGCCCATGGGCGCCAATAACAGGGCCAGCCCGAGCAGCGCCATCACGGCGCCACAGAGGCGGAGTACGATACGTAGGGATCGGAATGGGTCGCTCAGCGTATAGGCCATACGGGTTGACAATTGTCCGTTGAGTGGGGCCACTTGTCAACCGCAGGCACCGCTGAGGATATCTTCCGGGAAGCTGCCGGCAGCTTCCCGGAAGATGGCCCCATAGTGTACGAGATGGGACAATGTTAAAAATCGATTGGCGAGCGACGGCGCTGGAGCGGAGCGAACGCCTGCGCCAGCAACTGGTGCAGCAAGCGTTCATCCTCAGCACGATCGTTGGGGTGCTGTGGCTGATTGAGATTGTGGATTGGCTGTTTCTACGCGGTGCGTTGGACGGCCAGGGGATCCGGCCGCGTACGCTGGCCGGCCTGCAGGGAGTCGTCCTGGCCCCGTTCTTGCATGCGGGGTTCGGCCATCTACTGGCCAATACCATACCACTGGTCATATTGGGCTGGCTGGTGATGATGCGACGCACGCTCGACTTCTTTTGGGTGGGTTTCGGCGCCCTGGTGCTCAGCGGCCTGGGCATCTGGCTCTTTGGCGGCGCCGAGTCCGTCCATTTGGGGATTAGCGGAATCGTCTTTGGCTTCTTTGGCTATCTGCTCTCCCGCGCCTACTATGAGCGCAGCCTGCTCGCAATTCTGCTGGGTGTCCTAGCGTTTTTCGTCTACGGCGGGATGCTGTGGGGTTTGTTGCCGCTCCAGGCAGGTATCTCCTGGCAGGGCCATCTCTTTGGCTTCGTGGGCGGCGTTGTAGTGGCCTATTTCCAGGTTCGGAACGGCACAAACCGGCGCAGCGTACGGTAGCTGGCAAGCAGATATTTGAGAAGCAGACGAGAGCGGCACGGTAGGAACCGTGCCGCTCTCGCATTTGCGCCAGCCACACGTGGCCGGCGGGAGATCTTGGCGCCTGGGGCGGAGCAGGTGCTGCCAGGCCGTCAGTAGCGGCTTTCGCGCTCGGCCTTGAGAAGGACGAAGAAGCGCTGAATGTTGTGTGAGCCGCTGTCAAAGGTCTGAACGACCATGAAGCCGGCCCGCTCGAACATGCGCAGCGACCGCACATTGATGGCGGCGACCGTGGCACGAAAATACTCTGGAGCAAAGAGGGCGCGGCCCAACTCCAGAATGGCCGCCAGAAATGCATGGGAGAGGCCGCGGCCAGTCAGGTCGGGGTGCAGGCCCACACCGACATCCAGCGCCGGCAATCCGTAGTCACCGCCAGGCACCTGGGCATCTTCACCGAAACAGCAAAAGCCTACCAGGATGCCCTCACTGTCAAAGGCTGCGTGGTAGTGATACTCCGGGCGCAAAAGCGCACGAATATCCTCCTCGATCTCGTCGGGATTGGGGCGATAGAGCGTGTCGATACCGGGATACCGCCAGCCCAGCACCACGCGGGCTTCGACTTCGGTGATGGGCGCGAAGCGGAATTCCATGGCGAAATTAGTCGCCCAGCGCCTGGCTCAGATCGGCCACCAGATCATCGGGATGTTCCAGGCCGATGGAAAGGCGGAGCAAGTTGGCCGGTGTCTTGCTCTCTGGACCTTCGATGGATGCCCGGTGCTCGATGAGGCTCTCAACGCCGCCCAGGCTGGTCGCACGCGTGAAGAGCCTGACACGCGCGGCCACGGACATGGCCTCAGCCGCGCCCCCGCGCACCTGGATGGAGAGCATGCCGCCAAACTGGCGCATCTGCCGTGCGGCAATGGCGTGACCTGGATGGTCGGGTAACCCCGGGTAGTGAACTGCCATAACGTTGGGATGGCCCAGTAAGAATTCGGCCACGCGCCAGGCATTCTCGGTGTGGGCGCGCATGCGATAGGGCAGGGTGCGAATGCTGCGCATGAGCAGCCAGCAGTCAAAGGGGGAGGGGACCGCGCCGCCCAGGGTCTGGATGGCGCGAATGCGCTGGAAGAACTCGTCGTCCTCACGCGCGATGACCGCACCGCCCAGAATGTCACTGTGGCCGCCCAGATATTTGGTGGTGGCGTGCATCGCCAGATCCGCGCCCAGTTCCAGCGGGCGCTGGCCCATGGGTGAGGGCCAGGTATTGTCCACGACACAGCGCGCGCCCGTTTCATGGGCGATCGCGGCCACACCCTCGATGTCCGTGATCTTCAGCAGGGGATTGGAGGGCGTCTCGACCCAGATGAGCCGGGTCGTAGGGCGACGGGCCGCGCGTACCTGGCGCAGATCGGTGGTGTCCACCATCGAATACTCAAGACCCCAGGGCGCCAGCAGCTCGTGTACGGCCCGCTTTGTGCCGTGATAGAGATCGTCGGCCAGGATAATATGGTCGCCCGGCCTTAGGGCCTGGAAGATTGCCATGATGGCAGCCATACCCGAGGCAAACGCGGCCGCGGCCACACCACCTTCCAGCGCGGCGAGACAGGCTTCCAGCGCGATGCGGTTCGGGTTTTCGCTGCGCGTATAGACATAGCCGGCCGGATAGAGGCCATCCGCGCCACGCTCAAAGGTCGTGGAGAGGTGAATTGGCGGCATCACCGCGCCTGTGGCCGGATCTGGCTGGCGTCCAGCATGAACAGCCAGTGTCTCGATGTGGGAAGAACGTGCGTTGTTATGCATAGGATCGTTTTCTAGGTAATGTTGGTGCGCCAGGAGAGACTCGAAGCGCGGCGCTGCGCTTCCAGCCCCAAACGAGTCAATCTAGCGAGGAATACCTGTAATGCGAATGCCGCTGTTGCGTATCTTGTGGCGAGCATTGATGCCGATGAGCACGGCCGTCAACCCCTCGACAACGGATGAATTGGCCAAGGGGCCAGCGTCGATACCAACGAAGCCAGCGGCCTGGATCAGCTCCAACGCGGTGGCTTTGGCCTCCTTGTCGTCACCCGTGTACAGGACGTCGCAGTCAGGCTGCCAGGCAAGATCGAGCAGATGGCCTGCCGCGATGTTCTGGAAGGCAGCGACGACCTTTGCCGCCGCACCCAACTGCTGCTGCAGCTCTTCGGCTGCGGAGCCGGCCGGAGGACGCCACACGATGGCGACCTTAGGGGGCTTCAGCGGCACCCCGACGGTGACCACTGTCTTCCCCTGGCAGCCTTCGACGATCTGGGCTGCCATGTCATGTTGCGCTGCATAGGGCACGCTCAGCACGACGACCGCGGCGGCCGCGGCCGCTTCGGTGTTGGTGGCGCCGCTGATGCTACCGCTCCCTGCCGGCAGCAGCTCGCTCAGCTTGCTGGCCGTTGCTTGTGCTTTTTCGGCGCTGCGACTGCCGATGATGACAGGATAACCGGCCACCGCCCACCGCACGACCAGCCCAGAACCCTCTGCTCCTGTACCGCCGATCACGGCAAGCGCAGGTTTTGCCATGTACAGTCTCCTTCAGTTCTTTTTGGATTTGACGGCGCCGTTCAGCCAAAATAGTGGTTCAACAGCACGTCCAGTTTGTCAAGATCGATGGGTTTGCTTAAGTAGTGGTTGGCGCCTGCAGCCAGGCTTCGTTCGCGGTCGTCACTCATGGCTGTGACGGTAACAATGGGGATGTGAACTGCGTGCTCATCGCTGCGCAGGCGCCGGATTACCTCGATGCCGTCGAGCCGCGGCATATTGATGTCCATGAGCACCAGGTCCGGCCGCTCGGAAAGCGCTGTCTCCAATGCCTCAGGACCGGTACGCGCCACATGTACCTGAAAGCCACTCAGTTC
>JACFMY010000625.1 GCA_019455155.1 Caldilineaceae bacterium | reverse complement strand
AGAAAAGATGAGCATATGCTCCGCCGACTTCCATAGTGGTTACGTACTGGCTTGATAGCTTTGGCCGATCTGGCTCTGCGGTTTCCAGTTTTTCGATGATCGCGGGGAGCAAGAGCCGCTCGCTCAAACCTTCTACTAGGATCGCTTTGTCGGAAAAAAACAGGTCGCAGCGGGTCAACGTCATATACTGATGCAGAAACTTCTTGTCCGGTTCGGAAACGCCGTCCAGCCCCTCGCGTAGATCCTTGACCCTCGTTTGCCGAACGCTAGCGGCTGCGCCTTGTACTTCGCCACTGAGGAAATAGCGGATACTTTCAAATCCGGCCTCGTTGGCTATATGCGATGAGTGCGTGGAAACGACGAACTGGACCGGCCAAGCCGTCTTACTTTCCGTGCCTTCAACCAGCAGTTGAGCAGTCTTCGCGAGCTGACGTATGAAAACCTCCTGCATCTGAGGGTGCAAATGAGCCTCGGGTTCCTCAATGAAGACCAGGTGCACCCCTGGAGAATTTGGTTCGGCCAGAAACGATTTATAGAATCCCGCAAGCTGCAAAAGGATGAAAATGAGGTTTCTGGCTCCAAGCCCGTTGTAGGACTCCGGCAGAGTCACACCGCTGTAGCCGGCATAGCGCACCTTGGTGAAATTGGAGAGCAGCTTGCGAACATCAAGCAATGTCTCGGTATGCAGTTCCTGATTTCCCAATCCTGGGTATCCAAAGTTCTTCAATGCCGGTATCAGATTGTTCAGTTGGCCGCCGAAGCTGCTGTCTATCTGAGATTGAATGTCCTGAACGGCCTCTTTCAGCGCTTGGGCAATCTGTTTGTCAGCCTCATCTGCCGAAGATGAAGAAGCTGTGGCAAAGAGGAGTTCAACAGTCTTGGCGAGTACATCGGACTCGCGGGATGTTATGTCGTCCAGGCCTCTTTGAGCGTTGATGAAGCCGGTTTTGATCAGAGCCTTCAGTGCACTCGGCTGCAACTGACGATTGTTCTCCGCATCATTCGGATCTTCCGCCCATACCCTGACGGCAAAGCTGGTTGGAATACGTTCTCGAAGCGAGCGAAAGAAAGCTATCCTCGTTTCATCGGTCAGGGGGGTATCCGGCTGACCCGAGAAAAATTGGGCGAGCTGTCCATCCTTCAACTCGTAGCGGACTACAGCGAGTACCTCATTACAGTCGGGGTCGAGGTCGATAACGAATGGACTGAGAGGCCCCAACTGTGGCTGAGCAGGGTCATATTCAAACGTCAAACGCAACTCGATGAACGGAATCAGAGCCCTGACTACATCGTCATCTTGGCCATTATTATGAGCTTCCAGTGCCGTGCAGAACCTGTCGTAGCAGGCACTGGAGAAATCTTCGAGTTGAAATGCTGCGCTGCCTTCGGCTAGTAGTCGCCGTATGATCTCGGACAGTGAAGTTTTGCCACTGTTGTTTCGCCCCACGACAACAGTAGTCAAATCCTCCAGAGCAAGCTGCACGTCTGCGAGTAACCGGAAGTTCTTGATCTTTGCATGACGCAGCTTCATCTGTATTCCCCTAGGCTATTGGCGTGTCGGGTTACGTCAGGCTTCTCTGGCTCTAGCTGGCAACCCTTTGTTTTAACCCCCAAGTTTAGTAGCTAGTGTACGTAACTACAGGTATTTCTTGAAGCTTCCGGCCGCGATGTCCACGACCACGCCCAGCAGCACGGCACTCGGCAAGAGAATCAGGATCGGGCTCACGCTGATCGGCAACGCGAGGTAGACCGCCCACGGCAGTACCACCAGGGGCATCAAGGCCGCCTTGGCGCGGTGATAGACGAAGCCGGATTCGCGCCCCGCGCCGAAGCGGCGGATGTCACGGCGTACCAGGCCGTCCACGAGGCCCGTGAAAGCCGCCATGAGGAACAGCGGCAGCATCAGGCACAGCACCAGCAGGCGCACGAGGAACACCAGCACCGTGTACGCCGCCGCGATCAGATAGCTTTCCAGGTGGACATAGACCTGGCTCAGGTAGTACCGGAAATCCCTGGTCTGACCGTGGCTGCCGGCGCTGGCCTGCGCGGAGGCGTTCTGCACCCACTCCAGCAGCCCGGTCTTGAGGAAGACCCATTCATACGCCCACTCGACAATCCGATGGGCGGTGCGCCCCGGTTCCTGCACCACCACGCTGCGCGTGAAGTAGGTCGATAGCTGGTCCAGCTCGTAGGCCACCATGTCCTGCGCATGACGCCATCCCTGTTCCGGCCAGAACAGGTGCATGCCGATCCATTCGATCAGGATGCACAGCAGCAGCGACCCACAAAGCACGCCGAAGAAGCGAAACGGCAAGGTGACAAGGCTGGCGAGAAAACCTCTCTGGCGTACCTGTTGGCGTTGCGCCGCGACGGCCGGATCGCTCATGCCTTTCCATCCTCGGCAGTATCGGCGAAGGCCATTTGCTTGAAGTCGTCGAGCAGGTCTGCCGGCAGCGCCTCGTGCTGCAGCGCCGGCAGGCCCTGGCTTTCCCACCAGTCGCCGGCATCGACGTAGTGCTGACGCATGTAGCCGGCCAGCTCCTGCAAGTCTTTGGGCATGGCCTCGTCGGCGTCGGGCGCGGGCAGCGGCATGCGGATCTTCCACAGGTTGCCGCCTTCGAGCAGCGCGAAAGCCTGCCCCTTCGGCAGATTGACCACGTGCGCCGGTTCGATCAGCGGCACGCTGGTGGTGGTGATGCGGTCCTGCGTGTTGGACGTGAACGCAGTGTGCCCCTGGGGATCGGAGGTATCCGTGGCGCCGCTGACAATCGAGGTGGTGTACACCTCGACCTTGGGCAACTGCCGGGTCAGCAGCTCGGCGGTGATCGTCTCCCGCACGCGCAACATGAACAGGTTGTTGAAGTTGCCGATGACCTGGCCGGCCTTGGCGCGGTTGCC
>JACFMY010000624.1 GCA_019455155.1 Caldilineaceae bacterium | reverse complement strand
GGTGGGCGTGCCCCTACGCCTTGTGCTCTACTCAAGCGACGGCGACTATCATAGCGGCAAGTATTTCTGGTCGTCCGATGCAGACAGCCCTGAGGGCCGTCCCGCACTGACCATAGCCTGGGGCGACGAAGCACTGCAGCTCGCATTAACGCCGGAGGTGCAACTACTTCCCAGCGGCGGCCAGACCGCTTTTTCCCTACAGATCAGCGGCGTGACCGAGGCCGAGGGGACTGTCCAGGTGACTGCCGGCCCGTCGTCCCCGCCTGGGTTGGCGATCACGGTTGAGCCGCCGGCTGTGGAGGCGCCGGGGGGTCAGGTTTCAATTATGGTGACGGACACCCATGCGGCCACTTTTGCGGAGTCGATCAGCTACACGGTACCCATTGTGGCGACCGGATTACAACATACAGCCGTCACCACTGCAACAGTTATCATGAACCCCAGCATCGTCTTCCTGCCGCTGGTCGATCAATGATGCTGTTTTCGCTTGAGCGATTCCAGTTAGGCAACATCCAGGAAGCTGTCAGGCGCGGTGGGGCTGCAAAGACCGTTCTCGCCAGCTTTCTGGAGATTATCCGCTGCCCTGGCCGCGACCCAGTTTCTCCTTCAGATAGCGCACATTGCCAGCCCCCACAACCGCGCGGACGGCCAGCCTCATGTAGGCTGGTCGCAAGGCCATGGATGGCACATGTTTGCTGACCTGCACCAGGTGGCGTCGCGCGGATGGGGAATCACCGACCTGGTAATGAAGGTGGGCCAGGGCTAGATGCGCGGTGGCGTAGATCTGGCTGCGGCGCGCAGCTGCTGGCAGCTGTGGATCGCGCAACAAGTGGTCGAGCAGGGCAAACATGATCGCGCTGCTCTCGACTAAACGGAGCTCTTGAGGATTTCCCCGGTAACCGCGCGGTTGCGCGCCCAGGGACAACTCGTAGAAGGTAGCTAATTCGTGCATCAGCGGCTCATGCAGCTCGGCTGCCCGGCGGAGGCAGCGCTGCACGTTACCATGATCGCCGGTTTGCAGATACTCTATGGCCGTGCGCAAGTAGGCGCGGGCATATGCCTCGCTAGCCTCTGGATCTGCCCCTAATCCATGCGGCTCCGGGCCCACATGCTTGTTCAATACAACCAGCCGGTTCGCCAACATGCGCGCAGGATCGCTGGACATGCTGCCCACGACGACCCGATAGCGGATCAAGATATCTGGAATACCGACCAGCGTCCACCGGCGGCTGAAACGAAGCCACATATCCCAATCTTCGCAGGCGCGCAGTGACGTGTCGAACGGCCCTGCTTCCTCGTAGCAGCGACGCTGCACCACCGGCGACTCGGGCACCCAAAAGTTGCCCTTGAGCAGGAGCGCTGACAACTGCTCCGGCGGCGGCGTCCGGTTCTCAACTTGGGGCAGCAGACAATTATGCTGGTCGACAAAGCGATAGCCACAGTAAGCGCCGGATGCCTCAGGATGTTCTTCCAGCGTTGCCATAAGGGCGGCCAGATAGCCAGGCTCCAACAGATCATCGGCGTCTAGCAGCGCAATATAAGCTCCGCTGGCGGCGCGGATGCCCGTGTTGCGCGCGGCGGAGAGGCCCTGGTTTTCCTGCCAGATGTAGGTTATGTCATCGCCGTAGCGGGCTGCGACCGTGCGGCTGTCATCGGTGGAGCCATCATCTACGACAATCACCTCGACATGAGGATAGGTCTGGGCCAGGGCGCTGCGAATGGCCTCATCCAGATAGCTGGCATGGTTATAGTTAGGAATAATTACACTGACAACTGCGCTCACGTTCCTTGCTCCGTTCGACGCGCGGTCCAGCTCGAACCGGCGGGTACCAGGCCGCGAAAGAGCGCGTCGAGCTCCTGGGCCGTGTGGCTCCAACTGTGCAGCTGCTCGGCTTCCTGGCGCGCGGTTTGACCAAAGCGCTGGCACAACTGCCGGTCCGCGGCAAGCTTGCCAATGGCAGCCGCGAGCGCATCGACATTGCAGGGAGGCACGATCAAGCCGCTCTCCCCATGGCGCACCACGGCAGGCTCGCCCCCCGCGCCCGACGCGATGATGGCGAGGCCGGCGGCCTTGTAATCAAGCAATTTCAGGCCCGAATACTCCACGCGGCCACAATAGGGCGACAGTCCAATGTCTGCCTGCGCCAGCCGTTGGGCAAGGGCCGAGGCGTCCAGATAGCCACTTAGCTCCACGACGTCGGCCAGTTTCAGGTCAGCGATCCGGCGCCGGATGTGCGCTTCCTCGCTGCCTTTGCCAATAAGCTCAACGTTCAGGGGCGTACCTTGGGCTACAACCTGTGCCACGGCGTCCAGGAGCACACCGATCCCGTGCCATGGCTCGAAACCGCCCACATAGACCAGTCGCACAGGAGTGGCCAGAACTGCCCCTTGAAACGCGCGCAGCTCCGCCCGCGCCAGCACATCCACGAGCTCGCTGCCGTTCTCCACAACTGCAACACGCGCCGGATCGACATGCCAGCGTTCGATAAAGCGGCGGCGCCAGCCTTCGCCTGTAGCGACCACCAGCGCGGCCCGGCGTGCGGCATAGCGCGTGACGGCCATGGAGAGCATGCGTTGCGCCCCGCGCGGGGCAATGCCCAGTGCTTCGAACTCGGCGTAATGGTCGCCATTCACCTCAAGGACTAAGGGTACATTGAGCAGGCGCGACGCCAGGGCGCCGCCATACCCCATCCACCCCATGCGTTCGTAGAGCAGGTCGACTGGCCCCAATGCCTGGCGGCAGGCCATGGCGAAGCGCAGGCTGTCAAAGAAGGCAGCAAACGGCAGCTTCAGCTCTGCTTGAATGCGGCGCACCGCACGTTCTTTCCAACGCCACGGACCCCGTTCCAGCCACCTGACCGACACCGCCGTATAAGTGTGCAAGTCGTCTGAACGGTAGATGCCATCG
>JACFMY010000623.1 GCA_019455155.1 Caldilineaceae bacterium | reverse complement strand
TTTGAAACTGGGACTCACGCAGTGAGTGATTTCAATTGCTTGTGTGAGATTGAAGTGTAACACCTTACGCTTCAAATGAGACTCCAGCGGGCATACGTTACACTCAAAATGAGATTGATCGACCGGTCGATCGACCGTAGTCTCGCGTATGATCTCACCCCCAGATTACCCTGAACACGATGATTGCCCGGAGGAATTCCTTCGATATCTTCTCCGCCGTACAGGCGGTGAGGTCACTGCTGAGGTCGTCGCGGCAGCACGTGAAAAATTTGGCATCCCGCGATCAACGCTGTTTCGGCTCGCTGCACGGTTCAGAAAGACGCAACGCACATCCAGTCTCTGCCCCAGAAAACGCGGCACACAAGCAGGTGCTGTCAGGCTGGACCCGAGAACCGAGCGTGTCATTGCCGAGCAAGTGGATGGCTTCTGGCTTAAAAAAGAAAAACCAAGCTTTGCTGCACTCTTGCGGCGTATTGGGCAAGTCTGCCTAACGGAAGGTCTGTCCCCTCCTCACCGGAGCACCGTCCAGCGTAGAGTGTCGGAACTTATTCCTATGGCAGCGGCCCGCAAACGGGGGGAACGCGAGATTGAAGCCGCCTCGACGCCAAGCCCTGGTCAGTTCAATGTGGCAAAGCCGAACGCCCTTTGGCAGATCGATCATACCATCGTCGACGTCATAGTTGTCGACGAACAGTTTCGTAAACCCATCGGTCGACCAGTTCTGACGATCGCCATCGACGTTTGCACGAGAATGGTCGCGGGGTTCCATTTATCATTGGAAGCCCCATCGAGTACGTCAGTCGGCCTATGCCTTCTGCATTCCGTATACGACAAGACTGCCTGGCTGGATGAGCGAGGAATTGACATCCCCTGGCCTGTCGCCGGATTGCCCGAGGTTCTTCATTGCGACAACGGGGCAGATTTCAGGTCACGAGCGCTGGCCGATGCTTGCAGGGAGTACGGCATGAAACTCCTGTTCAGGCCGCCGGCCACACCCCGGTTCGGCGGACATATCGAACGGCTGATCGGCACAATGATGGGAGCAGTGCATCTGCTGCCCGGCACAACGTTCAGCAATGTAAAGATTAGAGGCGGCTACGATTCCGAGGGCCGCGCGAATCTTACATTGCGCGAGTTGGAAAAATGGATCGCGCTGGAGATCGTCGGCAAATATCACCAGCGGATACATACCTCGCTGTTGCGCCCTCCCCTGGCGGTCTGGCGCGAACGGCAAGGTGAAGTCGACTTCAACCTGCCATCTGATCGAATGGCATTCTGGACCAGCTTCCTGCCTGGCGAACGGCGGCGCCTGCTGAAAGACGGCATCCATCTGGAAAAGATCCGGTACTGGTCTGATGCATTATCACGCGATGTCGGTCGTGGCGGCGAACTCGAGATCAAATATGACCCACGAGACCTGTCCCGAATATTCGTTCGCCAATCAGATGGCCGATTTATTGAAGCACGGTACCGCAATCTCGCATTCCCACCTGTTTCCTGGTGGGAGTGGAAGCACGCCAAGAAGGCCCTTCGAGACCAGGGACGGTTTGAATTGCATGAGGACGTTATATTTGCGGCTATCGCACAACAGAGACAGATCGAGGATATCGCAGCATCCTCAAGCGCAAAAGCACGCCGGAATGTTACAAGAAGACCAACTGAACCGAGCCGTGAAGGACACAGTACCGTTCAATCTATCGATTTGACAAAACATAATCATTCTGACGACGACACGGAATATTGGGACCAATGATTGAACTCCCTCACCTGGCACCCGGCGCTGCCGCACTGGCAAATGGACCAAACCATACAAGGATTCGTGCCATTCGGTCCGATCGATGGGTCGGCTTTGATCGCGCTCGTCGGGTATTGCGGCATCTTGATGCGTTATGCGATCATCCGCCAACAACACGCCCACCCGGCCTCGCTATTTATGGTCATAGCGGCATGGGCAAGACCATGCTCGTGGAGAAGTTCAAGCGCGATCATCCGCCCACCATCAACCACAGCACCGGCGTGGAGAGCATGCCGGTGCTGGCAATTACATTGACGTCGCGCCCAACAGAGCGCCGGATATATGGGCAGTTGCTGATGGCAATGGGAGCCAGCATCAACGAACGCCTGACCCTCATGGAACTTGAGATCAGAACCGTCCTCCTGCTGAAAAGCAACAATGTGCGCGTTCTGGTGTTTGACGAGGTTCATAACCTTCTCGCTGGGACTCCGAGGGAACAGCGCGTGATCCTGCAGCTTCTGCGATATCTCAGTAACGAGATCAAAGCCTCGCTTGTCTGCCTTGGCGTGTCGGAAGCGCGAGACGCTATTGCCGGCGACACCCAACTGGCCCGACGGCTGGATCAGTTCGTACTGCCCAGGTGGAAGGCAGATGAGGAGTTCCAGGAATTGGTAACCGCGATCCTGCGCAGCCTGCCGCTCAGACTTCCATCGGGTCTATCGAGCCAAAGCCTTCGCCATCTTTCTCGCCTCGGTGACGGCATCACGGCTCGGGTGTTCGAGATATTAAACGAACTTGCAATCGAGGCGATCAAGGACGGTATCGAGCGCATCACCGATGAAAGCATTGGATGTTGGAGGCCTGCCCTGGAAAAGGAAGCAGCGTTCGCATAGCCGCCAGACGTTACACTCCAATTGAGACTCCCCTGCCCTGAGTCTCAATTGGAGTGTAACTTTCTCGCGCAGAGTGCCAGAGTCCCAGATTGAAGTGTAAATCGACAACTGCTTATACCGGCGGCGACGATCGGGGCGCTGCGGGATCTGATCAGCGCGAAATCCGGCGTCGACGTTGCACGGCAGTCTGCTGAAAAGGAGTATGCGGCTGCCCGGCAGGCTGTTGAGAAAGAGCACCGTGACCGGCACGCGCTCGATGGCCAGGGTGTCGCGATCGATGCT
>JACFMY010000026.1:3669-28078 GCA_019455155.1 Caldilineaceae bacterium | reverse complement strand
GCGGAGGGGGGGCACGCCGTGATGTGGCGGCCACGCACACGCTGCCGCCGCCCGACACCACGGCCGCGTCGGGTGCCTACGAAGGGGCGACCGACTACCGCATCGGAGCGCAGGACCTGCTGTCGATCAGCGTGTTCGGTGTACAGGATCTGGACAAGGAAGTGCGGGTGAACGCCAGCGGGCAGATCACCCTGCCGCTGATCGGCGCGGTGATGGCCGGCGGCAAGACCGTGCCGGAGCTCGAGACCGAACTGGCCCGCAAGTATGCCGATGGTTTCATCCAGAACCCGCAGGTCAGCGTCTTCGTCAAGGAGTTCACCAGCCAGCGCGTCACGCTGGAGGGCGCGGTCAACAAGCCCGGCATCTATCCCATCACCGGGCGTACCAGCCTGCTGCAGGCCATCGCGCTGGCCGGCGGCATCGACGAAAAGACAGCGGATACCAGCGGCATCATCGTGATCCGCCAGATCGACGGTCGCCGCCAGGCGGCGGTATTCGACCTTCGCCGCGTGCGCCGTGGCGAAACCGAAGACCCGCAGATTTACGGTGACGACATCGTCGTGATCGAAACCTCAGGCAGCAAGACGGCCTTTCGCCGCTTCATCGAGGCCATGCCCGCCATCGGCGTATTCCGGTGGTTCTGACGGACCCGGTCCAAGGACATATTTCACATGACTGACAGTCAACTTCCGGTTGAATCCTCCGGTGGCGGTGCGCGCCTGCCCGCGACGGGTGGGGCAGGTTCCGCACTGGCCGTTTCGGACGCACCCGGCCGCGCGCTCGCGGTTGCGCTGCAGCAGGAGGACGCGCGCGACGACGACGAGATCGACCTGCTGGCGTATTGGCGGATCCTGGTCAAGCATCGGCGACTGGTGATCGGCGTGATGGCGGCGGTTGTCGCGCTGGCGCTGCTCAAGACGTTGATGAGCACGCCGATTTATCGCGCCACGGCAACCCTGCAGATCGAGAAGGTCGGCGCGCAGGTGGTCCAGGTCGGTGCTGCGCAGCCCACCGAGATGTACGGCGGTTGGGACCCGGATTTTCTGCAGACTCAGTATGAGCTGATCAAGAGCCGATCACTGGCAGAACGCGTCGCCGGAGATCTCAATCTGGATCGGACGGCGATTGAACGCATTTACCAGCCGGGCTGGCTGGGACAGCTGTTGTCCCAGCTCCGGCCCAAGACCAAGGATCAGGAGACAACTGGCCCGAAACTGTCGGCGGCCGAAGAGGCCAGGCGTCAACTCGCGGCCGGGGCCGGATTGATTTCCGGTGGGCTGACGGTCGAACCGGTGCGCAATTCACGGCTGGTGCGCATCAATTTCGACAGCCCTTCGCCCCAGTTCTCGGCGCGCGCGGCCAATGCGATCGCCGACGGCTATATCGCCGCCGGTCTGGAGCGTCGCTTTGGCGCTTCGTCCTATGCCAAGACCTACCTCGAGGACCAGCTCAAGTTGGCCAAGGCACGACTTGAAGAGTCCGAACGCAAGCTGGTCGCCTTCGCCCAGCGCGAGAATCTGGTCAACACCGGCGACAACGGCCAGACCCTGGCCACCCAGAACCTGACCCAGCTCAATGCCGCCCTGGCCGCGGCGCAGGATCAGCGCATCCGCGCCCAGGCGCGCTGGCGCCAAGCCTCCAGCGGGGCGATGCCGGCCGACATGATCGGCAATTCCAACATCCGCCCGCTGCAGCAGCAGCGGGCCCAGCTTCAGGGGCAATACCAGCTCAAGCTGCAGACCTTCAAGCCGGAATATCCGGAGATGAAGCAGCTCAAGGGCCAGATCGATGAGCTGGATCGCCAGATCGCGCAGGAAACCGCCAGCGTGCGGGCTTCGGTCAAGGCTGAGTACGACGCCGCCGCCGCGCAGGAAGGCATGCTCAAGGGCCAGATCGCCGCGCTGCGTACCGAAGCGCTGGACGTGGACGGACGCAGCATCGAATACAACGTCCTCAAGCGCGAGGTCGACACCAACCGCCAGCTCTACGATGGCCTGCTGCAGCGCTATAAACAGGTCGATGTTGCTGGAGATGTGCGCGACAACAATATCTCGATCATCGATCGCGCCGAGGTGCCGCTCTGGCGCTTCAAGCCCAACCTGCCGCTGAACCTTGCCTTGGGCGTGCTGCTGGGCGGCATGTTGGGCGTGCTGCTGGCCTTCCTGCTGGAATTCCTCGACGACACCCTCAAGACGCCCGAGGACATCGAGCAGAAGCTCAAGCTGCCGGTGCTGGGCATCATTCCCAAGCTGGGGGCCAAGGAAAACGTCGCCAGCGCCATGTCAGATCCGCAGTCGGCGTTCTCAGAGGCTTATCGCTCGGTACGCACGGCGCTGCAGTTCGCCAGCGACCGCGGCGTACCCAAGACGCTGCTGGTCACCCGCACCGGTTCGGGTGAAGGCAAGTCGACCACGGCGCTGGCGTTGGCGCGGCATTTCGCCCAGCTCGGCAAGCGTGTCCTGCTGATCGAGGCCGACCTGCGCAATCCGTCGCTGCGCAAGACTTTGGGGTTGGCCAAGACGGAATTCGGGCTGAGCAACCTGCTGTCGGGCGGCTGCACGCTGGCCGATGCCACGCTGGCCGCGGGGGAGGAGCGCCTGCAGGTGATCCTGGCCGGCCCGTTGCCGCCCAACCCGGCCGAATTGCTGTCCGGCACCAAGCTGGTCTCCGCGCTGACCGTGGTGGGCGAGCAGTACGACCAGATCATCCTTGACGGACCGCCGGTGCTGGGCCTGGCCGACGCGCCGATCCTCGGCAACGCGGCCGACGGTACGGTGCTGATCGTCAATTCCGCCAAGACCAGGATCGGCGCTGCGCAGGCCGCGCTCAAGCGCCTGCTGGCGGCGCGCGCGCGCATCGTCGGGGTGGTGCTGGCCAAGTATGATTCCCGTGCAGCCGGTTATGGTTATGGGTACGGCTATGGCTACCAGTACGACTCGTACTACAGCTATGGGGCGCGGGCGCCCAGGTTGACCAAGGGCTGAGCCATGACCGCTCCGGTGATGCGCGCACTGGAGTGGGCGCTGGCGCTGCAAAAGGCGCCGGAGCAAAGGCGCGAGCTGCGCACCATGCCGCTGCCCGAAGGCGTGGAGCAGGTGCTGGAAATCGCTGCCGGTACAAATCCGGGGAGGCTGAAACAAGCCGCCGCTGCCGCCGGTGAACCGACGGCGCGCGTGCAGGATGCCGCGCGGTTCTACGCCCGGGAGATCCTCTTCCACGTCGATGCCGATGCCTATCGCACCCTTGGCGTTACGCCCGATGCCGATGCTGGGCAGATCAAGCGCCACCATCGGCTCCTGCAGCGTTGGCTGCATCCGGATCGGGAGCAGGGCGACGACGCGATTTTCGCGACTCGCATCAACCGAGCTTGGGACGCCCTGCGCACCCCCGAACGTCGACGTGGGTATGACGCGGCGCAATCAGGCGCGGTTCCGCAAACGGAGGGTGTTGCGTTCCGCCCGATACCGGTACCCGGTGTGCCCGTATCGGCCCCGCGCTGGCGGAGAAGGCTGCCGGTTGTCCTGATCCTGCTGGCCTGTGCGGTGCTTGCGGTGGTTGCAGTCCGCGACGCGCTGCGACCGGCGGCCGAGGTGCAGGCTGATCAGGTCGTCGAACCGGAAGGCGCTGAGCTTTCGGCGCTGGGTGCAGCGGTGGATACCTTGGTGACGCGCTCTGTCAATTCCCAGGCCATGATACCGCCGCGCACACCATCGGGGCCGCAGGCGGATCCACCGGCACCGATGGAGGACGCCGCGCCAGTCGCGCCGTCTGTCTCCCCCCCCGCAGCTTCGGAGATTGCGGCAGCCCCGCTGGCGACGACGGTGCGCGGGCAAGACAAGACCGCTGCACAGCGCACAGGTGGCAGCGATGAGGAAGCCCGGGTATCGCGCCCCACCACCACCAGCGTCACTGCGGCCGTACCGCGTCCCGTAGCCGCATCGTCGTTGCGTCCAACGCCTGCGCACACCTTGCCGCAGCAATCCTCGCCGCATCCAGCCACCCCGTCGCGGACTGCGGCTGCGGGAACAACGGGTGCTGCTGTAGCCGTGGTCACGACTGAAGTCGATCCGGCGAAAGTGCTGGCAGCCCGGAAGACTGGGCAAGTCCTGATGCGCTATTTGAGCCGATCGTGGTGGCGTGCGCGCCCGGCCTGGAACAGCCCTGCGGTGGAGCAGGCTGCCGAAGATCTGCGGCAAACCTTGAATGCGGGTGGTTCGCTGGCGCTGGAACCGCCGCAGTGGCGGATCGGTGCCGCCCGTGCCAGCTTGGCCACCCGCGTCCGCCGTGGTCCGGCGACGGATGGCGCAGACGGCTGGATTACCGCCGAACTGGTGTACCGGGACGGCCTGTGGCTGGTTTCGGACGTCGCCACCAGCGGGAGTCCGCAATGAACGCGTGGTCTGGCCGTTTGCTGGTCGTCGTCGCGCTGGGGCTGAGTGTCCTGGCCGGCTGGCGGCTGTGGGGCAGCGTTCAGGCTGAAGGTCTTGCAACGTCCAATCCCGCCGCAGCACTGGCCTGGCGACCGAACGATCCACATGCGCTCCAGGCACAGGCCGATGCCCTGCTGAAATCCGGAAACGGCACAGCGGCGGAGATCCGCGCGCGAACGCTTCTGGCGCACGCTCCGCTGCAGGGCACCGCGTTCCGCAGCCTGGCAGAAGTTGCGCAACAGCGTCGCGATGTCACGCGTGCCCTCGCGCTGTATCAGATTGCTGCGCGTCGTGCGCCGCGTGATCTGGCAACGCACTCCTGGCTGGCCCAGCATGCGCTGGGGCAGGGTCAGGCGTCGGTCGCGCTGGATCAGATCGACCAGATCCTGCGGATTGCGCCACGAAGTGCGAGCACCCTTTATCCGGTGCTGGTGGATCTTGCGAGTGATCCGGAGTTCTCCGCAGCGCTTGGCACAGCGCTGGCAGCCCGACCGCCCTGGCGTAATGGCCTTCTGGCCGCATTGGGCGCGGCCGCACGCAAAGGTAACGCCGATCCGGAAAAACAAGTCATGACCCGGCTTCACGCGCAGGGCGGATTGAGCCGAGAGGAAACCCGGCGCTGGATCGACAGCCTGATGGCGCAGGGGCGCTGGGGCGAGGCGCTGGCGCGTTGGGCCGGTGAGGTGGTTCGCCCCGGTGGGCGTCTACCGCTGCTCTACAACGGCGATTTTGCGACGGATCCCGACGATTTCGGCTTCGACTGGCGGCTGCGCCGCGTGCCTGGCGTCCTGATTGAATTCGTGCCGGCCCCGGATGGAAAAGGGCGCGTTGCGCACCTGCAGTTTCTGGATCGTCGGGTTCCGGATGCCGGACTTGAGCACCCACTGGCGCTGTTTCCCGGCAGCTACCGGCTGACGCTGTCCATGCGCGCGCGCAGCCTGCGTGGCGCGCTTGGGCTGGAGTGGCAGATGATCTGCGCTGGCTCGGCGGGCATCATCGGCCGTCAGGGCCCGATCGACGGCAGTTTCGACTGGCAGCCGGCAACGCTGGAATTCACCGTCCCCGAGCAGGGGTGCCCTGGTCAGCGCCTGCGCCTCGCGAATATGGTCACGAGCGGCGCAGCGCAGACGCTCGGCGGTGACCTGTGGGTCCGCAGCGTGGATTTGCGCCATCTCGGACCTCGGCCCCCGTGGCAATGAACATGCCGAGGCCGGGCTGGCGGCGACCGGGAAAAATTCTTGATCGATACCCCTTGCATCGTGTTCAGAGTTTCGATAGAGTCGCGGTCGAGTGAATCTGGAAGAGGTGAGTCCGATGTCCAAATTGCTGCATGGAGCGCTGCTTGCGGTCGGTCTTCTGGTGCTGGCGCCATCGGCGCTGGCGCAGAGCAATGGCGATACCGACTGGGACCGGATCGTGCTTGAGCAAAAGGCCGGTACGGTGATGTCCAGCCAGGGCGGCGACTACGCCAATACGGCGCTGGGCCAGCAGATGGTCGTTGGTGAGCGCATGATGCTTGCGGACACGTCGGCGCGCGCCAGGCTTGTCTACTACAAGCTGGACGACAATGGTCGCGTCGTGCGCAAGTGCGAAAAGGACTACAACCAGCAGGACACCTATGTGGTCGATGCCAGCTGCCACGCCAGTGCGTGGATGCGCGGTGGGCACGTAGCGGGAGCTGGAACCAGCGTTGCCATCATTGCGGGGGCTGCCATTGCGGGGGCTCTGATGATCAACTCTGGGCACGACACGCCGGTCTGCAACGGTTTCTTGGGGCTCGGCTTTATTGCACGCGGGGGGCAGGCCGAAGGGCCTGCCCCGCTGCATTTGGGGCGTGGAAATATCGGAGCCAGCCGGAAGTCCGGCTGCATTTCACAGCCAGCGCAATTGCGCTGAAGTGTTCGCTGCCCATCAACGCTGGCACAATGCTTCCGGATGAACCCACCGCGCCTGCCCGCCCTGACCGAGCGCTTCCTGCTGCCTGCGCTGGTGCTCCTGCTGGCCGCGTGCTGGATCTTCGGCGGCGACTCGGTGCGCGATACCAGTGCCTATCCGTGGCTGTCCCTTCTTGCGCTTCCGGTCCTGGTGTTTGCTGTTGTGGCGCTGGCGCTGGACGAGGCGAAAAAACCGCTCGCCGTCCGCCTGTGCCTCGTCGTCGCGCTGCTGGTCGCGCTGGTGCCGGCGCTGCAGCTGCTGCCCGTCTCGATGGCGCTGTGGGATCGGGTCCCGGCGCGGCACGCGCTGGCGGCGGATCTGTCCATCGCTGGCGTGACCGTATTGCCGCACTGGAGTCTTGACCCCGCTGCGACCGAGCGCGCGCTGTGGACGCTGCTTCCGCCGCTGGCGCTGTGCCTCGGCGCGCTGGCGCTGCCGTCCTGGCAGCGACTGCGGCTGATCCAGGCCATCGTCGCGCTGGTGCTGTGCAACGTCCTGTTCGCGTTCTTCCAGGTTGGACTGCCGCAGGACAGCGAGCTGCGGTTCTACGACACGTTTGATGCAGGGTTCGGCGGTTTTCTCGCCAACACCAACCATCAGGGCACGGCCTGCATCATCGGCATGGTGCTGTCGATCGGGCTGGGCGCCGAGGCGCGCCTGCGCGCGGCGCGCGGACAGGCGCGTCCGCACCTGTTGTGGTGGTATTTCGGGCTGGCGGGTGCCTTCCTGCTGCTGGTGCCGCTGTCTACCTCGCGCGCGGCAATGGGCATTGCCTTGCCCATCCTCACCTTGGCGCTTCTGCTGACCCGTACCCTGCGCCTGCGGCGAGTCGTCCGCAGCAGGCGCATGGCGGTGCTGGCACTGTCGGCTGTTGTCCTTGCAGCCGTCGGCGTGCATGCCTTGTTGGGTTGGATGGCGGTGGACCGCCTTGAGGAGCTCCGGCACACCATGGCGGCGGCGGCCGTCACCATCGGGCATCAGCACGCCCCGCTGGGCGCCGGCGTTGGCAGCTTTGTCCCCGCATTCCAACAAGGTGCACCGGAATCGCTGCTGCTCGGCAACTACATCAACCATGCACACAACGAATACGCCCAGTGGTGGCTGGAAGCCGGCTGGCTGGGCATGTCGGTGCTGACCATCGTACTGGTGCTTCTGGTCTGGGCGGGCATCCAGATCGCACGCCACAACGGCCGACGTGCAACGTTGGCCGGCGCCAGCTTGGCCGCCCTTGCAGCGCTGCTTGCCCATTCCTGGGCCGATTACCCACTGCGAACCCTTACCTTGATGACCGTCGCCGGTGCGCTGGCGGGGTTGCTGTTCGCGGCGCTGGGAGAGGCGATGCAACAACCCCGACAGAAGCGCAGGAACGGTGAGTTGCCGTCGTCATCGAGGGAGCCACTATTGCCGCACCCGTGAAGCGCCTTGATACGCGTCGGGTAGGGAATTCGCTGCGATCAATCACGCTTGTCGACTGAAGCTTGCCTGGACAACCGCTGCGCGGTAGTGTGGCGCGTTCGTTCAATCCTTGAACACGCCACCATGCCCAGCGACGACCTCAGTGTGGCCCTGCTACGACAGCTGGCCGACAGCCCCGACACCAGCCAACGCGAGCTGGCCCAGGTCAACGGCGTATCGCTGGGCAAACTCAACTACGCCCTTCGCGCACTGATCGACAAAGGCTGGGTCAAGGCCGGCAACTTCCGCCGCAGCCAGAACAAACTCGGCTATGCCTATCTGCTCACCCCCAGTGGCATCGAGGCCAAGGCCCAGCTTACCCGCCACTTTCTTGCCCGCAAGATGCGCGAATACGACCAGTTGCACTCGGAGATCCAGCGCCTCAAGGACGAGATCGGACGCGAGGATGCGGCGTGAGGCTGATCGTCATTAGCGGCTTATCCTCTTGCCTCGCTTGCGGGGAGAAGGTGGCGCGCCAGCGCCGGGTGAGGGGTCGGCAACAGGAGAATCCAAATGGCTCCTGAAGCCCATGACCTTCGCTGGTATTGTGTCCATACCAAGCCCCGCTCTGAGGTGGTGGCGCTGGAGAACCTGCAGCGCCAGGGCTTCCACTGCTTCCTCCCGCGTATCCGGCGCTCGCGCATTACGGCGGGGCGACGCTGCAGCGTGGATGAGGCGCTTTTTCCGCGCTACCTGTTTTTGCAGGCCGATGCGACGGCCCAGAGTCTGGCGTCCGTTCGCTCCACGCGCGGGGCCGTGGATCTGGTGCGCTTCGCCATCACTCCCAGCGTGGTCCCCAACGACCTGATCACCAGACTGCAACAGGATTCCAGCGAAAACGGCGTCATCGTTCTACCGGACACTCCATTGCACCATGGAGATCCTGTTCATGCGGAAACCGGTGTTTTCAGGGGTTTGTGCGGCGTGTATCTGGAAACCTGCGGAAACCACCGCGCCACGGTGCTCCTTGAATTGCTGGGAAGCATGCGGCGCGTGCAGATTGATATGGAACAGCTGCACCGTTCCAGCGTTGCTTTTGCCTGCTGACCGCAGCGGCAGCGCATAAAACCGAAGCCAGGCCTTGCGGAGCTGCCGATGCAACCGCAGGGCGGTAGCGTGTCAGAACAGGAGAGGTTCATGCCGTTGGAAAACGCCTGCATCGCCATTGTCTGGCCTGCCGCTGGTCGTTTGCATTGCGGCAGGAAATTAAACATGTAATTATTTGAACATATAATCGGAAAGAATCCGATTTTCTATTCATAAATAACAATGATTGAGCCTGACCTCCAGCATCTTGGAACCATTCCGTTCCATCACGGCGCGTTGCTGCCCGTGCTGAAGGACTATCGGCGTCCGAACGACAAAATCGCTGAATGGCTGCGACAGGGTGTGCTGGTGCCGGTGAAGCGCGGCCTCTACATCCGCGGCCAGACCGGGCGTGCGCCGTGCCTGCCGCTGGTGGCCAACCATCTGTATGGCCCTTCCTGCGTCTCGCTGGACTATGCGTTGGCCTGGCATGGCCTGATTCCGGAGCGCGTGCACGAAATCACCTCGGTCTGCACCGGCCGTGGCCGGTGCATCGATAACGCATTGGGGCGTTTTTCCTACGTCCGCTTGCCAGCGCGGATTTACCCCTGCGGCATCACCCAGGCCAGCGCCTCGACGCAGGAGACTTTCCTGATCGCGTCCCCTGCAAAGGCCCTGTGCGACAAGGTTCTGCTGACCCCGCGCCTGCGCGCTACCAGCCGCATCGCCATGCAGCGTTTCCTGTTTGACGACCTGCGGATTGATGCCGATGCCCTGCGTGCCCTCGACCTGGACACCGTTCGCGCTTATGCCGCCAGCGGCAGCAAGACCGCGCAACTGCGCGCATTGCGGCGCTGCGTGGAGGACGCGCAGTGAGCATCATCGAGCAGATGCTGGCGCGCTATCCCGCCCAGGAGCGTGAGCACGCATTGCGCGAAGTCATGCAGGAAATCGCATTGGCCGGTCTGCAGCGCGGCGGGTTCTTCGACAAGGCCGCCTTCTACGGTGGCACCTGTCTGCGCATCTTCCACGGCCTGCCGCGCTTCTCCGAAGACCTGGATTTCTCCCTGCTTGTCCCGGACCGGGAATTCAGGCTTGAGCCGTATTTCGATGCCATGCGCGGAGAATTCGCCAGCTTCGGTTTCGATGTCGAGATCACCGCGCATGCGAAGTCGGCCAACTCGGAGGTTGTCTCCGCTTTCGTTAAGCAGGGAACCTCGATCCACGATGTGCAGGTGCGCGGACAGCGTCACCTCAAGATCAAGTTCGAAGTGGATACCGACCCGCCTCCAGGTTTTGCCACCGAAGAACGCCTGCTGCTGCAGCCTTATTCGTTTTACGTCAAGTGTTACGCGCTGCCCGACTTGCACGCAGGAAAACTGCATGCGCTGCTGTTTCGCAAGTGGAAGAACCGGGTCAAGGGCCGCGACTGGTTCGACTTTGAATGGTACGTGCGCAACGCGGTGCCGCTGCATCTGGCGCACCTGGAACAGCGCGCCCGCCAGAGCGGCGACTGGGAAGGCGCGGCGATGGGCCCGGCCGACCTGAAAACCTTGCTGCGGCAGCGCATTGACGCCCTGGACGTCGAACAGGCGCGTGCCGACGTGCGCCCGTTCCTGCGCGATGCCCGCGTTCTGGAGATCTGGTCGGCCCGTTATTTCCACGACCTGGCCGACCGGATGGTTTGCGCATGAACCGCCTTGCCGCTGCCGCACCGGCGGATGCCCGCCGCCTGGAACGCGCAACCCGGCGCAGGCCTCCCGCTGGCCCAACCCATCCAATCACCGGAAGTTCCAACCATGACTCAACTGGAAACCGCCCGCATCGCCATCGTCGGCCTTGGCTACGTCGGCCTGCCGCTGGCGGTCGAATTCGGCAAGCACTACGACACCCTCGGCTACGACCTCAACGCCGTGCGCGTTGACGAACTGCGCGGCGGCCACGACCGCACCCTCGAAGTGACGACGGACGAACTCATCGCCGCCGAACGCCTGCGCTACAGCGCCGATCCCGAGGACCTGCGCGACCGCAACGTCTACATCGTCACCGTTCCCACGCCCATCGACGCCGCCAAGCGCCCCGACCTCACCCCGCTGATCAAGGCCAGCCAGGCCCTGGGCTGTGTCCTCAAGCCTGGCGACACCGTCATCTACGAATCCACCGTCTACCCCGGTTGCACCGAAGAAGTCTGCGTCCCCATCCTCGAACGCGAATCCGGCCTGACCTACGAAGCCTCCCCCTCATCCGGCGCTCCCGATTCTTCCTTCTCCCCGCAAAGCGGGGAGAAGGTGCCCGAAGGGCGGATGAGGGGCACCTTCGCCATCGGCTACTCTCCCGAACGCATCAACCCCGGCGACAAATCCCACCGCGTCACCACCATCAAGAAAGTCACCTCCGGCTCCACCCCGGCCACCGCCGACTTCGTCAACGCCCTCTACGCCAGCATCATCACCGCCGGCACCCACAAGGCCCATACCATCAAGGTGGCCGAAGCCGCCAAAGTCATCGAAAACACCCAGCGCGACCTCAACATCGCCCTGGTCAACGACCTGGCCATGCTGTTCCACAAGCTCGGCATCGACACCCTCGACGTCCTCGAAGCCGCCGGCACCAAGTGGAACTTCCTCCCGTTCCGCCCCGGCCTGGTCGGCGGCCACTGCATCAGCGTCGACCCGTATTACCTCACCCACAAAGCGCAGGAAGTCGGCCACCACCCGCAGGTCATCCTCGCCGGCCGCCGCACCAATGACGGCATGGGCGAATTCGTCGCCGACCAGACCCTCAAACTCATGCTGCTCAAGGGCATCAACCCCGTCCGCGCCCGCGTGCTGATTCTTGGCCTGGCCTTCAAGGAAAACTGCCCCGACCTGCGCAACACCCGCGTGGTCGACATCGTGGAAACCCTGCGCAGCTACAACGTCGATGTCGAAGTCCACGACCCCTGGGTCGACGCCGACGCGGCCGAACACGAATACGGCATCCGCCCTGCGCCCCTGCCCACACCCGGTAGCTGCGATGCAGTCATCCTTGCTGTCGGCCATGACCAGTTCAAGCAGTTGGGCGTGCAGGGCGTCCGCGCCCTGCTCAAGCCTCAAGGCGTGGTCTATGACGTTAAAGGCCTTCTCCCGCGGGACTCAGTGGATGAACGTCTATAACCCCCCGAAACATCTTCTCCCTTCTCCCCGCAGGCGGGGAGAAGGTGGCGCGCAGCGCCGGATGAGGGGCGCTCTCCTCCAGCAATCAACTCCACACCACCCGAGTCCCCTGCCATGAAAATCCTTGTCACCGGTGGCGCAGGCTTTATCGGCAGTCATACCTGTGTTGTCCTGCTGGAGTCGGGGCACGAAGTCACCGTAATCGACAACCTGTGCAATAGCACCGCCGTCGCACTGGAGCGCGTGCAGGAACTGGCAGGCAAGCCGCTCCGCTTCATTGAAGGTGATGTACGCGATCGCAACGCGCTAGACCGTGCCTTTGCTGGTGGCATCGACGCCGTCATCCATTTCGCTGCGCTCAAGGCCGTGGGCGAAAGCTGCGGGCAGCCGCTGCGCTACTTCGACAACAACATCGGCGGCACCATCTCTCTGATGCAGGCGATGGAAGCGCACAGTGCAAACTGCCTGGTGTTTTCCTCATCGGCGACCGTTTACGGTCAGCCAGACAACGTGCCGGTCAGAGAAGACGCACCGCTGCGTGTAACCAATCCTTACGGTCGAACCAAACTGGTGATGGAGCAGTTGATTAGGGACTGGTGCATCGCCCGCTCTGAAGTTAGTGCCGTGTTACTTCGTTATTTCAACCCCGTAGGTGCGCATCCAAGCGGCCGGATTGGCGAAGATCCGCATGGTGAACCTAACAACCTGATGCCCTACATCGCGCAGGTGGCCGCAGGGCGGCGGGAGTACCTGCGAGTGTTTGGTAACGACTATCCTACGCCGGACGGTACCGGTGTTCGCGATTATCTGCATGTAATGGATCTGGCCGAGGCTCATGCCATGGCGCTCCAATATGCGGCAGCGCGATCAGGCTGTGAAGTATTCAACCTCGGCACAGGGCACGGCTACTCAGTGTTGGAAATGGTGGCTGCTTTCGAGCGTGCAAGTGGGCGCAAGGTACCCTTCGAAGTCCGGTCGCGCAGACTAGGTGACATTGCCGAATTGACTGCGGATCCATCGCGCGCGCGCGACTTACTGGGATGGGTGGCTCGAAACAATTTGGACGCGATGTGCGGGGATGCGTGGCGGTGGCAGAAAGGCATAAGCCCTTGATTATAAATCGCATTTATTTCGGCCCACAAGCACAGAAATGTTACGAATGAAGAGCCCTTTGAAATCAATCCTCTTTGCAGTAATCGGGTTGTTATTATTATTGATTGAGCCAGGTTTTGGACAGAGCCTGGACAGGGCTGGGCTGGGTGTCATGCTGATGGTGGTGGCGCTTTTGCTATTGTTGCACCTTATGTTCAACAGAGAAAAAAACTGGGCAAGAATAGATACGCTATTCATCATTAGTTATTGCGTAGTAAATTTTCAATGGCCAGTCCTAATATTAATAAAAAAGTCATACCCAGCTGAGTGGCGGTTTAGCAGCTTGGCGGATCAGCAAATGATGTATGCGACGTGGCTTGGCGTAGTCTTTCTTGCCGTGTGGTTAGCAGGCTATTGGTTGCCAATTGGGAAGACGGTCTCGGTCATGAGTCCGTTAAGGAATAGAAAAATATTAAAATATACTACGGTAGTGATATTTTTGGTATTTGTATTCATGTCAGGAAAAGATTATGTAAGCGGTAAATTATATAAAGAGTCGGTGGAGGGAGTTGGTATTCACGGCACGGTGCAAGGGGTGGCGGCTTACATATACACGATTTTCCAGATACTGGTTTTAGTGCTGGTTGCATGGTACGTATACGGATTAAAATTAAGAATTATATCTGGTAGGAGCAGCTGGGTTAAGTGTCTTTTGGGTAGCAAAGAGAGTTTGACAACTTTGCTTCTACTGTGCGTGATGTGCGTTTATTTTCTAATAGCCGGTGAGCGAGGACAGGTAATTCAAATATGCTGTGCTATAGGTTTAGCAGTTGGTGCGGCTATCCGACCTGTTAAATTGAAATCGTTCGTTGTCGCATTGGTAGCTGGGGCAGTATTAATGACGTTTGTCAGGTATTGGCGTGCCGGCGTCGACCAGACTTCGATGATGCTGCAAAATTCGCATGAAATTGGCGCATTTGAATACTCCGACAGTTTAGCAAAAAGTTTATATTCAACTTATGTTGGCATGCTTTTAGCCAACGACAGTATAGGGTATTACTGGGGTACGCTTTGGATATCAAATATACTCGGCGTAATCCCATTTGCGCAAAAAATATTCATATCTATAAGTGGTCTAAGTATTCAAGATATAAGTGGGCCTGCTGCGATAACAACCTACGTTTACGGTAATGATCCAATGTCTGGTCTAGGCACCACACTGGTCGCTGATTTATACATGAACCTTGGCAAGTATTTTTCAATTCCAGTTATGATGGCTTATGGGTGGATTTGTCAATTGTTTCATAATTACATTAAAGGTGAGAATGGGCTGTTGAGATTTGTTATGGCCGTTGCCTTCGGTAGCCTGATTATATACATGCCAAGGGCTGGTTTATTTACACAGCTTCAGCCTGTAATTTGGGGTAGCGTAATTGCTTTGATTTTTATGCGAATAAAATTAAATCAACCAGGGTAAATTGAGATCAAAGTTCTGACCGCTAAAATGTTGCGAACTAATCGGCGTAGAGGGTGCAGTGGAAGGTAAAATAGTGATATTTATTCCGACCTTAACATCGGGCGGCGCTGAAAGAGTCGCAAGCATTCTAGCTAATGAGTGGTGTCAGAAGTATTCGGTCACGGTTATTACTTACTTCGAAAATCCATCTTTTTACAAAATAAGCGATCGAGTTCGACATATTTGTCTTGGCCGAAAGGCGAATAAAAATAGCATTGCAAGAATAATTGATGTTGGAATTGGTTTGGTTAGGTTACGGAGAATTATCGTTGGTTTAAAGCCGATATTCGTCTTGTCTTTCATGAATAAGTACAACTGTTTCTGTTTAGCTTCAATGTTGGGCAGTGGAATACCTGTCGTGGTTTCGGAGCGCGATAGTCCTACTGAAAAGCTCCCTACTATAAGAGTCCTCGCCAGAAAAATGTTATACCGCTTTGCGGCCGGTGTAATTTGTCAGACAGAAGACGGAAAGAAATTCATTGACGCAGAGGCTAAAAATAGATGTTCCATTGTCATATCTAATCCCATAAACAAGATTGTAGATGTGTCTGCACGCAGACCAGAGAAAGTGATATTGAATGTTAGCAGGCTTGTGCGCAAAAAGGGCCACATACAGTTACTTGAAGCTTTTGCCAAGTCGGGCCTTGAGGATTGGACACTTGTGCTGTGTGGTGAAGGTGAAGAGCGTGAGAGAATCAAGGATCATGCCAGGAGCCTTGGCGTTGACGAAAGAGTAGTTTTGATGGGGTTAACCGAAGATCTAAGTTGTCATTTTAAAACGGCTGGAATATTTGCATTTTCTTCGTTGTACGAAGGCTATCCTAATGCGTTGGCTGAGGCTATGGTTTCCGGTATTCCTTGCGTGAGTTATGATTGCCCTACAGGACCGTCAGAAATTATAAAAAACGGGGTAAATGGTTTGTTAGTTCCTGTTGGTGATGTCGGGGGATTGGCTAGATGCCTGAGGTACTTGGCAACAGATAGTGAATATGCAGAAACTCTTGGGATGAGTGCGTCCAACATCTACGAACATGTTAAAAGCGGGGCAATAGCTGCAGAGTATCTTAACTTCTGTATCAAAGTTTCACGTGTGGACAGGGTGTCGTCAAAGTGAATAACCTCATGACACTTCGTGTGTTTAAAAACGCGAGTGCATTGATGGTTTTTCAGATCTGTAATTACCTGATCCCGCTTATTGTAATTCCATTCTTGGTACGGACGCTTGGGGTCGAATCCTTTGGTAAGTGGATGTTCGCGCTCTCGTTTATTATTTTTATCAGAGTCATCGTATCGTATGGGTTTGACCTTACTGCATCCAGGCAGGCAGCTGTGGAGGCGGATGACCGTACCAAGCTGTCGAAATTGTTGACAAGCGTGACGGTATGTCGGTTACTGATCTGGGTATTGTGCGTATTTGCGATATTGCTATTGTCGCAATTTTTCAGGAAAATAGATGAAATAAAAGACTTGATCTTGATTGGTTCAAGTATAGTTTTAGGTGAAGCAATATTGCCAGTCTGGCTTTTTTTGGGAGTTGAGAGACTAGGAGTTATAACAATTCTAAGGCTCTGCTCAAGATTGACTAATTTAGCCCTTTTATTGGTATTTGTAAGAGGGCCATTAGATACCATATTGGTCCCTGTTTTCGAAGGGATTCTTTCGTTAGCATTGGGGTGTTTAGCTTTAACTATGGCAAGTCGAACTCTGGGTCTTCGATTGTCTGGGCTATCATTTAAAGAAATTAAATTGCAAGCTCGAAGCGGTGCTGCAGTTTTCGTATCAACTTTATCAGTTCAAATGTACACCACAGCACATACTATTGTACTCGGAATGTTGATTGGACCGGCAGCTGTTACGTCATACTCTATAGCCGAAAAAGTCTATTCGGCTGTTCGTGGTTTGCTGAATCCACTAATACAGGCTGTATTTCCTGTAATGGCGAGGATGCATGATTCGTCACGCGAGGAGTTTTCACGTACGTATAAAAGTGCTCTTAGCCTAATATTAATTTTCTTGTTGATTGTCGGCGCATTGATTTTTGTATGTGCCCCATTCATTGTACGGGTAGTTGAAGGGCACTTCGATCATGATACTCTTGTCGTAATGCAATTATTTGCGTCTGCGTTTCCTTTCGCTATTGGTGGATTCTTGTCTCCTATGCTGATTGTACGTGGTGGCGACATCTATCTGATGGTGATCTCAATTGCTAGTGGATTATTGGGGATCGTATTGGCTATCCCGCTTGCCGTAAAATTGGGGGCGCCTGGTGCAGCACTCGCTTTCCTTGCTGTTCAGATTTTCGGTGCTATAGCATTATTTCTTACTAATTTAAAGTTAGCTAAACAAAAAATCTGGTAAATAACTTGAATTATCGATTATGGTATTTCGCTACTTCAAAAAAATTATTTATTTAATCTATCGTAAAACAGCTCCTGTTAGTTTTGCGCGACATATTGGCGTCAAGGTCGGAGATAATTGCAGGTTAATAGACGTCGATTTTGGTTCTGAACCATGGTTAATTAGCCTAGGGAGCCATGTTAGCGCAACAAATGTAAGCTTTATTACGCACGATGGTGGAGTTTGGGTGTTTCGCGATACAAACCCTGATATAGACGTGATTCGACCCATAACCGTTGGAGATAATGTTTTTATAGGTCACGGCTCCGTGATTATGCCTGGAGTCATGATAGGAAATAATGTTGTTATTGGCGCAGGCTCTGTGGTTACTCGTGATATTCAGTCTGGGTTTGTTGCTGCGGGAGTACCAGCTAAGGTCGTTAAGTCAGTTGACGAATATTACGAAAAAATCATGACAAACTTTGATTTGACCAAGAATATGCATATTGATGAAAAAAAAATATACTATTTAACAAAATACCATTTTTAATTATCTGAACTAATTTGCGCTAATTGATATTTTAACAGGCGGGGCTATTTGATGAATAACTCAATTCTTTTGTCGTTGGTTATTGCTTGTATCCCTAGCCGCGTTAAGATACCAATTCTGCGTATCTTGGGGGCGAAAATAGGTAGGGGATGCTATATTGGGTTTTCTCTTATCAATTCAAAAAGCATTTTCATCGGAAATAACGTCAGAATCGCGAGCTTCAACTTACTGCATCGTCTTACTTATTTGTATTTTGGTGATGGATCGAGGATGAATGGCTTCAATTGGGTCACAGGTGCCGGGATAGGAGAATTTTTTTTAGGAAGAAATTCTGCTGTCACTAGGCTCCATTTTTTTGAATCTTCTGGTGGCATCAAGATCATGGAAAATTCGATCATCGCTGGTAGAGGAACACATTTTTTTACTCACGGTATTAGTGCAACAAATCTTGATGATGTCAGGCCGATCGTGATCGGCCCTTGGTGTTACGTAGGGTCTTCTTCACGTTTTGTCCCTGGTAGTTCCATTGGAAAGGGCTCATTTGTAGGAATGGGGTCGGTAATAACAAAAAATTTTACTGACGTATACGTCTTGATTGCCGGAAACCCTGCAGTAATAAGAAAAAAATATAGTGTAAATGACATTTATTTCAACAGGATATTTTTGTCTCATGATCACCAGCCTAATTTCTATGACGGTGGGCGCCCTGATTAGTTGTTTTTTATACGTCCGGATTTGCTCTACAGCAAACAGTGTGATTAAATAAATGCCTTGTTGTAATGGACTTATCATCGGAGTTGACGCCTCGCGAAATCGTTCTGGCGGGGCAGTTGCTCATATAAGGGGTTTGATTACAGGTGGAGATCCTCGTAATTATGGGATAAGCCATGTCCACTTGTGGGGGCATGATTCAATTTTAGATGAACTCCCGGTCCGGCCCTGGTTAACGAAACATATTGTCACTATCTCAGCTTCTCCAATTTTGTTGCAGTTGGCTTGGCAGCGTTGGTATTTGTCTAAGTGCGCGAAACAGCTCTCCATTGATTTGATGTTTAACACGGACGCTGGCTCTGTCTCCTGCTTTAGACCTTCCGTCACACTGAGTCAGGACATGTTGTCATTCGAACCGGGAGAGATTAATAGATACCCTTGGCCAAGCCGTGCAAGGATTAGGTTGGAATTATTGAAATATTTGCAACTTAAGCGTTTGACGGGCAGCGATGCTTCGATTTTCCTGACAAATTATGCATTCAAGTTGATTAATGGAATTAAAGCCGTCTCAACTCACAAGATTATTCATCATGGAATCGATCCCATTTTTTTTGAAATTTCCAATTATATAAAAAGGAATATTTCAATCGACCGTCCCGTAACTTGCATCTATGTCTCAAATGCTGCGCCCTACAAACACCAGTGGGTTGTAATCGAGGCAATTTCAAGGTTGCGGGAGATGACTGGCCTGGATATTCGGCTTGATTTGATCGGGGCGCGTTCTGGTCAATCTGCATCACGTGTTTTGGTCGCAACTGAAAGGTTTGATCCCGCAGGGACCTTTGTCCGTGTTGTTGACTTCCTCGCGCACGATGAAGTTCCACAAGCCATAGCAGCTGCTGATATTTTCGTATTTGCATCAAGCTGCGAAAATTTGCCTATCACTTTGCTTGAAGGTATGGCATCAGGGCTTCCAATTGCCTGCTCCGACCGTGGTCCAATGACTGAGGTACTTGGGGATGGCGGAGTTTTTTTTGATCCGGAAAACCCTGGTAGTATCTCGGATGCAATCGGTAAAATTATTTTTGATACTGTTCTTCGTAACAACATTTCTCAAGTAGCAAGAGACAGAGCGCGCAAGTTTACTTGGGAAAGTTGCTCCGAACAAACATGGAAGTTCCTATCTGAAATAGCTCGTAGGAATATCGTCAATGCCCACGTTTAAAAGATCTGATCCTCCGGTTGTTTGCGTGCGTTGCGTCATGGATACAACTGATTCAGCCATCCAGTTTGATGAGTGTGGTGTCTGTGATCATTGTACAAGTTACGATAGTAAGATAGCCCCTGTCTGGAAATCGGGCGAAGGCCACAAGGATCAGCTTTCAAAGTTATCTCAAGTAATTCGCTTATCTGGACGTGGCCGTGATTTCGACTGCATCATAGGGATGAGCGGCGGCATTGACAGTTCGTATCTTCTCTATGCTGCAAAGGAACTGATGGGTCTTCGACCTCTTGTTTTTCACGTTGATGCCGGCTGGAATTCGCAGATTGCCGTCAACAACATTGAGCGCCTTGTTGACGGGCTGGGGGTTGACCTGTTTACAGAAGTCATCGACTGGGAGGAAATGAAGGACCTGCAGCGGGCTTTTTTTCGCTCTGGTGTCTCGCATATTGATACACCGCAGGACCATGCTTTCTTCGCAACGATGTACAAGTTTGCCACTCGTCACGGCATCAAACACATTCTTACGGGCGCAAACTATTCTACTGAATGCATTAGAAATCCACTGGAGTGGATGTACTATCAGTCTGATTCCCGCCAGATTCGGGACATTCACAAGCAGTTTGGTGAGAGGCCACTGAAAAACTACCCTCTCACTTCAATTCTCTGGCATAAGGTATGGCTACCTCATGTTCGCGGTATCCGGGTTGAGCGTCCACTTAACCTGATGCCGTATGTCAAGGAGGATGCTCGACAATTTCTTGTTGATCGATTTGGTTGGCAGCCGTATCCACAGAAACACTTCGAGTCGCGATTTACGCGTTTTTACGAAAGCTATTGGCTGCCTGTACGTTTTGGTTATGATGTTCGCAAAGTGCAATTTTCGTCCCTGATTTTGACTGGTCAAATGACTCGTGAACAAGCACTTGAAGAATTGCGTAATCCGCCTTATGACGAGGCAACCATTGGTCAGGAGATCGAGTTCGTTGCCAACAAGCTTGACGTCAGCGTAGATGAACTCATGAGCTACATGAGGCTTCCAAAGAAAACTTTCCGTGACTACAGGAACCAACAACAGATCTACAATATCGGTGCGCGCGTCATGCGTGCATTCGGGATGGAGCTTGGGGGCAAACGTTGATCGGTATCGTGGATTATGGCTTGGGCAACGTCCAGGCGTTTGCCAACATCTATCGACGCTTGGGTATCCCAGCTGAACCCGTGCGTACTTCCGTTGAACTGGCTGTCGCCGATCGTTTGATTTTGCCCGGTGTAGGCGCTTTTGACTGGGCGATGGAACGGCTCGAAGGTTCTGGCATGCTGGACATGCTCAATCGGCGTGTATTGGACGATCGTGTACCTGTTCTCGGGGTATGTGTCGGGATGCAGATGATGGCAAGGCGGTCCGAAGAAGGCGTACGCGCCGGCCTCGGCTGGATTGCTGCGGATGTTTTGCGCTTCGATACCTCGGGATTTACCCAACGCACGCACCTACCACACATGGGATGGAATGACGTGATTCCGGTAGATCAAGGCTCGATCTTCCAGGGTTTGGCGGCGCCACGGTACTATTTTCTGCACTCATACTTTGTGAGGCCGGATGAGACTGCAGACGTTTTGGCACGCACGACATATGAGGTTACTTTCGCGTCAGCGTTAATGCACAACAATATTGTGGCGACCCAGTTTCATCCCGAGAAGAGCCACGACTGGGGCGTCCGCCTTCTTCAAAATTTCGCTGAGGTTGATCTGTGCTGAAACCACGGCTGATACCCTGCTTGTTGGTTCAAGGCGGCGGGCTGGTCAAAACGGTCAAGTTTACCGATCCAAAGTATGTGGGTGACCCGATCAATGCCGTGCGTATCTTCAATGAGAAGGCGGTGGATGAGCTATCTGTCTTCGATATCGATGCAACACGCCATGGGCGCGAACCGGACTATCGGATGATTGCTAACCTGGCGAACGAGTGCCGCATGCCGTTGTGCTATGGCGGCGGGGTTCGCAGCGTGGCACAGATCGACCGGATCATCGGACTGGGTGTTGAAAAGGTGGCGCTGAGTACGGCAGCGGTCGAGCAGAAGGGGTTGGTTGCGCAGGCTGCGGCGCATGTTGGGAATCAGAGCATCGTCGTGGTAATCGACGTCAAGCGTACTGGACTGTTGCGTCGGTACGAGGTGACGATCCGCAATGGTACGACACCGACCGGGCGTGATCCGGTGGATTTTGCACGGGAAATTGAAGCCCAAGGCGCAGGAGAAATCGTAATCAATTCGGTGAATCTCGATGGCACAATGTTGGGTTACGACATGGAGCTGGTTCAGCGAATACGCGATGCGGTCACGGTGCCGCTCACGGTGCTGGGTGGGGCGGGTGACATGCGGCATCCCGTTGAGCTCTATCGGCGGTTCGGCATCATCGGTGCCGCTGCGGGTAGCATGTTCGTATTCAAAGGAAAATATCGGGCCGTGCTCATCAATTATCCCAACACTACGGAAAAAGCGGCATTTCTTGCGGATGCAGGATTCACGGCATGAAGCAGATCTTGCAAAGTCTCAAGGACGGCCACACTGAATTGCTGGATGTTCCCAGTCCGCGCGCGGGATCGGGGCAACTTGCGATTCATACCTACGCCACGCTGGTCTCTGCCGGCACCGAACGTATGTTGGTGGAATTCGGCAAGGCCGGCTGGCTCGCCAAGGCGCGTCAGCAGCCGGACAAGGTGCGGATGGTGCTTGCGAAAGTGCGGACCGATGGGTTGGCCGCCACGATCGATGCTGTCCGGAGTAAGCTCGACCAACCGCTGGCGCTTGGCTATTGCAACGTGGGTGTGGTTGCCGAAGTGGGGCGCGGCGTGTCCGCATTTGCAGTCGGTGACCGGGTCGTCAGCAATGGCAAGCATGCCGAGGTGGTCTGTGTGCCGCAAACGCTGTGCGCGAAGGTGCCGGATAACGTCTCGGATGAAGCTGCGGCCTTCACCGTGCTGGGTGCGATCGGCCTGCAGGGGGTTCGGCTTACGCAGCCGACCCTGGGCGAATGCGTGGTGGTAACTGGCTTGGGGCTGATCGGGCTTCTGACCGTGCAGATACTTCGTGCGCACGGTTGCCGAGTGATGGGGGTCGATTTTGATCCTGCCCGTTGTGCGCTTGCGCAAAAGCTTGGCGCCGAGGTTGTGGTAAATCCAGGGGCGGGCGTGGACGTGCTTGGAGCGGCACTGGCATTTTCTCGTGGGCGCGGCGTGGATGCGGTTTTGATTACGGCTTCGACCAAGAGTAATGAGCCAGTGCATCAGGCTGCACAGATGTGCCGCAAGCGCGGGCGTATCGTGTTGGTAGGCGTCACGGGGCTTGAGCTCTCCCGTGCCGACTTCTATGAAAAAGAGCTTAGCTTCCAGGTGAGCTGCAGTTACGGACCAGGGCGCTACGACCCCGCCTATGAGGAAGGAGGCCACGATTATCCTATTGGCTTCGTGCGCTGGACCGAGCAGCGTAACTTCGAAGCGGTGCTCGACATGCTTGCGGCAGGAACGCTTGACGTAGCGCCTTTGATATCACACCGCTTCCCGTTGGAGAAAGCTGAAGAGGCTTACGCACTTCTTGCATCTGGTGAGCCTTCGCTTGGGATCGTGCTCGAGTATTTGGCTGAGGATAGGGAAGGATTGGAGGCGCGCACGGTTGCCTTGCCTGCAGCGCAAGACAGGATTGCAGGTGCTGTCGCATCAGAGGCGGGTGCCTCGAACCGCTGCGCTGTCGCTTTCATTGGCGCTGGAAATTATGCCAGTCGCGTACTCATGCCGGCTTTCAAGGCGGGCGGTGCCGAGTTGGTTACCGTTGCAAGCGGTGGGGGAGTGAGCGCCGTCCACTATGGCCGGAAGTTCGGCTTTCGCGCTGCGTCAACCGACTGGCGGGCAACAGTTGCGGATACGGTCGTGAACACGATGGTGATCGCCACCCGCCATGACGCGCATGCTGCGCAAGTATTGGAAGCGTTGCGGGCAGGCAAGCATGTGTTCTGCGAAAAGCCCCTGTGCTTGAGCTTGGAAGAGTTGGCTTCGATCGAAGAAGAAGCATCCGCCAGGCCTGATCAGATCCTGATGGTGGGTTTCAATCGCCGATTCGCGCCGCAGGTCGTGAAGGTCAAGCAGCTGCTCTCAACGATTGGCGAGCCAAAGAATTTCGTGATGACCGTGAACGCGGGTGAGATACCCGTCGATAATTGGGTTCAGGACAAGTCCGTGGGCGGCGGACGCATCATTGGTGAGGGATGCCATTTCATCGACTTGCTGCGGCACCTTGCTGGCGCCCCGATCGTAGGAGTGGAGGCGCAGTCGCTGGGCGCGCATCCAGCACTTGCTGTGCGCGATGACAAGGCAACGATCATGCTTCGCTTTGGTGATGGCTCTCTTGGAACCATTCACTATCTCGCCAACGGTGACAAGGGGTTCCCAAAGGAGCGTCTGGAGGTGTTCTGTGCGGGTCGCGTGTTGCAACTCGACAACTTCCGCAGGCTTCGCGGCTGGGGTTGGCCTGGCTTTTCACGCATGAACCTGTGGCGACAGGACAAAGGTGTGGCAGCTTGCGTGCAAGCGTTCGTGGAAAGCGTCGAAATGCGCCGTGAAGCGCCTGTTGCTCTCCATGATGTGATCGAGGTCAGCCGCGTATCGATTCTGGCCCAGGAGGCTTTGTCATGAGTCGTATTGTTTCGTACCTTGATCGTCGGTTCTATCCTGGAGTAAGTGGAAACTGGGACGATCGACTTTTCCGTGATCACATCTTGAAACATTTGCAATCATCCGATCAGATACTCGATCTTGGGGCGGGTGCCGGGATTGTGGAGCAGATGAATTTTCGAGGTTTGGCTGCGCGCGTGTGCGGCGTGGATCTTGATCCCCGGGTCGTCCACAATCCCATGCTTGACGAAGGAAAAGTAGCCAACGCAGGTGGCATCCCATATGAGGATGCTCGCTTTGATCTCGTGTTTCCG
>JACFMY010000026.1:0-3659 GCA_019455155.1 Caldilineaceae bacterium | reverse complement strand
AAGTGCATCGGGTACTCAAGCCAGGGGGGCGACTCTTGTTCAAGACGCCCAATCGAACTCACTACATGCCACTGATTGCCCGGATGACGCCGCATTGGTTTCATCAGTTCGTCAATCGAATGAGGGGCCGCGCCGAGGTGGATACATTCCCTACTCGTTATCGCATCAATACGAAGAGTGCTGTTGTTGCGATTGCCTCAGTAAGTGGCTTTGAGGTTGTGGATGTGAAGCGTATCGAAAGCCGACCGGAGTACATGCGGATTTTTTGGCCGGCCTATCTGATCGGCATCCTTTACGAACGCGTTGTAAATCAAGTGCAGTGGTTTGCGCCGTTCCGAATTCTTCTGATGGCAGAGCTGCGGAAATCTGTATCAAACAATGCTAGAGAAGTCGTAAAGCAATGATTCTTGATGTCGTCGCGGGCGCGCGCCCGAATTTCATGAAGATCGCCTCGATCTTGCACGCCATGGCGGCGCGCAAGGAGGCTGGCGGTCCTTTGCACTGGCGGCTTGTGCACACGGGGCAGCATTACGACCCGCGCATGTCAGGGGAGTTTTTTGCCCAGTTGGGCATCCCGGAGCCTGATGTGAATCTTGGTGTTGGCTCGGGCACCCAAGCTGAGCAGACGGGAGCCATCATGCAGGGCTATGAGAGGCTGCTGCTTGAGACGCCGAGTGTATGCTGCCTTGTGGTGGGTGATGTAACATCGACGATGGCCTGTGCGATCACGGCGCAAAAGCTTCATATTCCCGTTGCTCATGTAGAAGGTGGGCTCCGCTCGGGCGATTGGTCCATGCCTGAGGAAATCAATCGCCTGGCCACAGACGCTGTAACAAATTGGTTCTTCACCACCAGTGAGCACGCCAACGCCAATTTGCGGCGAGCGGGCGTTGACGAAGAGCGCATCTTTTTCGTTGGCAACACCATGATCGACACGCTGCTGGCGAACATGGATCGCTTGCGTGCGCCCGATTTCGTGCAAGAGCGTCATTTGCAGCCTGGAGGCTACTTCGTCACCACACTGCATCGCCCTGCCAACGTGGACAGCGCTGATGGGTTCTCTCGCTTGCTTCGTGCCATAGGCGAAGGGTGCCGTGATTTGCCTGTGGTATTTCCAGTGCATCCGCGAACGGCAAAGACCTTGCGCGAGTTACCGGACTTTCCGAGCAACATCCTGCTGGTCGATCCTCAGCCTTACTTGGAGTTCAACTGGCTGGTGAAGCATGCCAAAGGCGTGATTACGGACTCGGGTGGCATTACCGAAGAAACGACGGTAATGGGGATACCTTGCCTGACGCTGCGCGACAATACGGAGCGCCCGGAAACAGTTGAGATTGGGACCAACGAGCTGATTGGTACGGACCCTGTGGCAATCAAGCCGGCGCTGGATCGCTTGTTTGCGGGTGAGTGGAAGAAGGGACGTGTTCCCGAGATGTGGGATGGAAAAACAGGTGCGCGGATTGTGGCGCAGCTGGAACGTTTGTTGGCCTGACAGCTTTCGTTGTGTTGGAGCGCACTCTTCGTTATTGGCATACCCTGCGTTGGTTGCGGCCGATACAGTTCTACGCGCGGCTGTGGTTTCGGCTTTACCATCCGCGACCAGATCTGAGACCGGCGCCGCAGCTGCGGCGGGCGTTGTCTCGCTGGGTGGCATGCCCGCGTGCGGTCTCGATGACGGCACCTTCGACGTTTCGCTTTCTGTCTACGGAACGCGCAATAACGGCACCCGTTGACTGGAATCGCAGCGATTGGCCCAAGCTGTGGCTCTACAACGCGCACTATTTCGATGACCTGGTCGCGGACGGTGCAGCCAATCGCAATGAGTGGCATAGGGCCCTGATTGCGCGCTGGGTTGCTGAGAACCCGCCCGGGAAGGGGAACGGCTGGGAGCCGTACCCAACCTCGTTGCGCATCGTCAACTGGTTTAAATGGCTGTTGGCTGGTAATGCACCCATGCCTGGCATGTTGGACAGTCTGGCGGTGCAGGTGCGTTGGTTGGGCAAACGTCTTGAACGCCATCTGCTCGGCAATCACCTGTGGGCCAATGCGAAGGCGCTGGTGTTTGCAGGTGCCTGTTTCCAGGGGAGTGAAGCTGAAAGTTGGCTGAGGTCCGGATTGTTGTTGACCCAGCGCGAGCTGCAAGAGCAGATATTGGCTGATGGTGGCCATTTCGAGCGCAGCCCGATGTACCACGCCATCCTCACTGAGGATGTTCTGGATCTGGTGCAGTTGGGGGCGTTGAGCGGCGCGTTGCCGATGGCTGACGTGCAAGCATGGCGCGAGGCTGCAACACGCATGCTGGGTTGGGCGAAGGTCATGGCCCATCCGGACGGTGATATCGCTTTTTTCAACGATGCCGCTTTCGGCATCTCGCCTGCCTGGACCGCGCTGTCAGCTTATGCTTCAGCCGTTGGTGTGTTGCCTGAGTCTGTGCAAGGCGTGAAGCGACAAGTGGAAGAAGGGCAAGTGCAGTTGCTGCCGCAGTCCGGCTACGCGCGTCTGGTGTCCGGACCGGCGGTGCTGTTGACGGACGTGGCATCCATCGGCCCTGATTACCTTCCCGGCCATGCCCACGCCGATACCCTGAGTTTCGAGTTGTCGCTGGACGGGCGTCGGGTGCTGGTCAATGGCGGCACGTCGACTTACCAGAACGATGCTGAGCGCCAGCGGCAGCGTGGCACTGCCGCACATAATACGGTCGTGGTGGACGGTGGGGATTCGTCCGAAGTGTGGTCGGCCTTCCGTGTTGCACGCCGGGCGCGCGTGCATGATGTGACCAGTTCGCAGGATGATGATGCCGTCAGCCTGTCAGCTTGGCACGACGGTTACCTGCGGTTGCCCGGCCGTGTGCGGCATCATCGCACCTGGTCCCTGCGATCAAATGCACTGGTAGTGACGGATGTGTTGGATGGCCAGTTTGCCAATGCGGAAGCCTGCTTCCTGTTTGCGCCGGGTGAAGGACTGCAATGGCGGGTGGAAGGCGGCGTGGGCCGCCTGGAGCCTGCGGTCTGGAATCCGCGGTTTGGCGAATCGGTGGACACGACTCGGCTCGTCGTGAAATTTGGCGGCCCGCGTTGCTGCGTCGTCTTTTCCTGGAGCTGAGGCCCGAGTGCGCATTCTTTTCCTTTCCGACAACTTCCCGCCCGAAGGCAATGCACCGGCGACGCGCCTGTACGAGCACGCTGTGCGCTGGGTGCGAGCGGGGCATGACGTCACTGTCATTACCTGCGCTCCGAACTTTCCGGAAGGCAAGCTGTTCCCCGGTTATCGCAACGCCTGGCGCCAGGTGGAAACCGTAGAAGGTATCCGCGTGGTGCGGGTGAAAACCTACATCACGGCGAACGAGGGTTTTCTGAAGCGCACGCTCGACTACATGAGCTTCATGCTGATGGGTTTCGTGATGGGCCTGTTCGAGCGGCGCCCGGACGTGGTGGTGGCGACTTCGCCGCAGTTCTTCTGCGCAATCGGAGGTTGGGCGTTGAGCGTTGCGAAATGGCGTCCGTTTGTTTTCGAACTGCGGGATCTGTGGCCTGCTTCCATCGTTGCAGTGGGAGCGATGCGCAGGAGCCTTGTCATCCGCCTGCTGGAAAGGGTGGAACTCTTCTTGTACCACCGTGCTGCCGCCGTCGTCTCTGTCACCCAGTCGTTTCGTGAAGACT
>JACFMY010000622.1:757-2930 GCA_019455155.1 Caldilineaceae bacterium | reverse complement strand
AAGAAGGGCGCCAAACACGTCACGGTTCGCTACCGCTTTATCACGTCCGAGGTGCCAGGTGGCTACTTTGGCACGAAGTACAACGACTACTTCAGCGTCAGTATCCGCAGCCAGAGCGGCGGCGGGTTTGTCTCAGAGGCCAACAGCATGAACGGCCTTGGGTTGGGGGCCTTCGACGCCAACGGCGCGACCCAATGGCGGGAGACGTCGCTGCCGGTCAACAAGGAGGGCGACACGATCCAGGTCGATGTGACCGTCGCCAACGTTGCGGACGATCTGCTTGATTCCCAGGTAGTGGTCGACCTGGTCAAGGAGCCGAAGCTCGCGATCACAGCCCTCTCGTTGCGCGACATCGACAACTCAAATCTGAGCTACCTGAGCGCGGCGGCCCACACCTACTTTGGCGGCAACACGCGCGTCCACGGCACGATTACTGTGGAGGGCGCAGAGGACGATGCCCTGCAATCATTGGAGCTAGAGGTCATCCAGAACGGCGGCGTCGTGGCGCGGGGCAACCTGGCAGCCGGCGTAACGGGGACCCTGATTCGCGACTTTGGCCAGGCGGAGAAGGTCGAGGTGACGGCGCCGCAGCTGCTCTTCGAGATTCCATCGGCTCAGGCGGCCCAGGTGAACGGCGCCCAGGACGGCACCGTGTCGCTGCGCGTGCGCGCCAAGTCAAAGAACGGTGAGGAGGCGACCAAGGAGTTTGGCGCGGTGCAGATTCTTGTGCGCTATACGGCTGCCGGGCGCTATGGTGGACGCGATGAGGGCGTGGGTGGTGACGATTGGGTAAAACCGAGTGTTAAGCCCATTGTGGAACACTTCGGCGTCACCGTAGGCGATATCAGTAACATGAACGGCGGCGCGTTTGCACCTCACCAGACGCACCGCACCGGCAACGATGTAGATGGGTGGTTTGCCGGCTACAACAACCGGGACGCTGCGACCGCGGCTACGATCATCGGGCACCTGAACGACGCCACCTACGGGTCGAACATCACGACCGTGTATGTCACCTACCAACAGGTGAATGGCAACGCATTTTGGACGGCCATCAAAGATGTCGTCTTGAACGACGGCCGCAACGCCAGGGACGTAATCCGGCCGCTGGGCGGCCACGGCACCCATTTTCACTGGATTGTAACGCCTTAGCCGAACGACAATAGCCTGCGGATTGGGCAGATACGGTGCAGCGGCGGATGGCAAGCTTGTCGTAAACCCGCCTTGTTGCACCGTAGCCGCCTGATCCGCAGGCTATCCATTGTCTATTGGGCGCCTTCCTGCACCCAACCAGGCCTACCGCGCGCCGATTGCCTCCGCGCTGTTTCCTGCCGGCTCCACCTCTGCCAGGGGTCTGTTCATGGTCTCTTGACCCATGACAAAGACAAAGATCGCGGCCGCAGCAAAAGCGACCGCGTAGAAGGTCAAGGCCAATGTCAGGTCGACGCCCAGCAGGTAGGCGCCAACGATGGGCGCCAGCACGCCGGCAATGCGCGCGACACCGCCAGCCCACCCCATGCCCGTGCCGCGGGCTGTCGTGGGATAGAGCTCGGGTGTGTACGCGTAGACGACGCCCCACGCACCCAGGGCGAAGAAGCTCATGATAATGGAGCCCACGACGATGACCGTCTGGTCGGTGGTCACGGCAAAGAGATAGGTGCCCACCGCACTGCCCAACAGGTAGATGCCCAGCGTCTTGACGCGCCCCCAGCGTTCTACCAGCCAGGCCGCGCTAAAGTAGCCTGGCACCTGCGCGATGGCCAGCAGCAGGGTGTTCTGGAAGGTAGCCAGGAAGCTGAAGCCCTGGGCCCGGAATATACCTGGCAGCCAGATGAAGAGGCCATAATAGCCCAGGCTCAGCAGGAACCACACAGCAGTGAGCATGATGGTGGAGCGCAGGTGGCGCTTGTCGAAGATTGTGGCAAGCGGCGCCCGGACCTGCTTGGGCTCAGGGGCCAACTGGCCGAGCTCGAGCGTGACGCCGTTCTCGCGCGCCACCCGCTGGAGCACGGCGCGGGCTTCCTCCTCTTTGCCCTGTACCATGAGGTGGCGCGGGGACTCAGGAATCGTGCGGCGGAGCCAGAAAATGAGCAGGCCCGGTACCGCGCTGGCCGCCAGCAGGAAGCGCCAGCCCATTTCCGGAAACTGGGGTATCACGAGCCAGGCTAGCGTT
>JACFMY010000622.1:0-735 GCA_019455155.1 Caldilineaceae bacterium | reverse complement strand
CCCAGAAGCTCTCCAGGTAGACAAGGAAACGGCCGCGCTGCTTGGTGGGAAGAAACTCGCTAAAGACCGCATAGTCCACCGGCAGGGTACCGCCTACGCCGAAGCCGGTGAGGAAGCGCAGCACCAACAACACGCCGAACGTGGGCGAAAACGCGCTCAGGAGCCCAAATATGCTGTCCACACCGATGGTGGCTAGAAAGCTAAAGCGACGGCCCGTATAGTCGCTGAATGTGCCCCAAAACCACGCGCCGGCCAGCATGCCAAGAAAGAGCAATGACGCCAGCAGACCGCCCTGCTCACGGGAAAGACCCCAATCTGCGACTAGACTGGGAATGGCAAACCCGATGAGCAAAACCTCCATGGCATCGGCTGCCCAGCTGGCGCCACAGGCCCACAACAGGCGTCGCTGGAAGCGTCCCATGCCAATCCGATCGATCACGTCGCCTACGTGCAGCGTGCCAGGTAGCGCCGCGTCACGGGTGGCAGCAACAGAAGTATTGGCCATATTCATCTCTCCGTTCCCTTCAGATTTCCTCCGAACTGAAAGTGTCAAACATACACTTTCTTTTAGCACAAAATCCGCAAAGCGACAAATCACTAAGTGTCCGGCTAACACGACTGCGGGTAAACAGCGCTTCGCAGCTTTCGTGGTTTGACAGCACACACAGGCCCGTAGTTGGATCGATCGCAGTTTGTGATCCCACCATTTGCCAGCAACCGCATTGAATGACCGCC
>JACFMY010000621.1 GCA_019455155.1 Caldilineaceae bacterium | reverse complement strand
CGCCGTCTGCACAGACCATGCAACACATTATCACGCTGATCCCTCTCGACGCTGCATACCACACCGCCGCGCTACAGGCGGTCTATGCAACAAGCCCGGCTTACTGGGATATGTATAACCTGCCTGGTTGTCCGCCCGACCAAGCCGAGCAGGATCTGAAGGCGGTCGCGGAGACGCCCGGCCGCTACATGCTGGGAATCGTGCAGCGCCTTGATCCGTACAACGCGGCTGCCGGCGGCGAGCTAATCGGCGTAGTGGACTTTCGCCTGCACTGGCCCGGGGAACGCATGGCCTACATCGGAATGCTCATGGTGGCTGAGCCCCACCAGCGCCGGGGTGTGGCCACTCAGGCCTGGTCACTCCTGCAGCCGTGGCTGGTTTCAAGCGCCGGCATTGCCAGGGCGCGGCTGGGCGTCGAGCAGTTCAATGTCAGGGCGCTTAAGTTTTGGCAGGCCCAGGGCTTCTCCCTCACCGGCGAGAGCAACAGCGTGCGCGTCGGCAACAAATTCGTGCGTCTGCTATATATGGAACGCGACCTCGCCAGCGGCTAGTGGACTGCCAACCACCATTCTGTAGTGGTTCTGTTCTATGCGTTTGCTGGTACAACTCTGTTTTCTGGCGGCCCTGCTAGGAACCGCACTGCCGGCTACGGCGTATCATGCCCGTGCGTCTATGGTGGCCGCCCAACCACCCACATTGGTGCCCGCGACAGAGCTGGCGTTGCAGCCGCTGGAAGACCCGGCCGCGGTCTTTCGCCTCTCCTATCCAGCCACCTTTCTTGTTAGCCCGCTGCCGGGCGACAATGATCTATCCTATGGATTTAACCTGTCGGCGCTCGACGGCAGCGCCCAAATTCGGCTCGCGGTCACACCGGCCCAACGCGCATGGGCCCTCTCCCAGGGCAAGTCGTTGCCTGCGGGCATTGACCTTACGCCCCTCAGCGACGAACAGTGGCGTGACGTCCTGCAGGATCTGGCCACCGCGCTTGGCGCAGTTCAGGACGTCACCGGTGCCATGCGTCCCCTGTCCGCCAATTTCCGTTCTGCCCTCGTGGAAACGGTCGATCCGGTTGGCGCGCCGGTGAGCGCGTGGATCGAGGAGATCGATGGTGTACTGGCCACATTGGTTCTGACTCGCGCGGACGGCCAGACGGCTCCCGCTTTGCGCGACGCGGTCCTGCCCTCCTACGCCTGGTCCCCCGCCCGCGCCATCGCCACCCTGGCGGGCAGGCAACAGGCGACCACGCAGACTGTGGCGCGCACGTTCCGCGACCCCGCAGGTACGTTCACGCTGGCGCTGCCACATTTCCTCACCTTCACCAAAATGGAGGCGACACGCGCCGGCCGCGCCTACACATTTGAGGATGCCGGCCGCGATACGCGGTTCACCATGCGCTTCACATCCCTGGACGAGCCGCCCACAGATGAGACATGGCCGGATCTGGCAGCGGATATTCTCGCCGGCACACTGGCTCAGTTACGCGGTGCAGGCGAGGCCGCGCCGAACTCGAGCCGGGGCGCCAACCCACCCAAGATCGCTGTGGAACAGGAGAACGTCGCGGCCGGCAGCGGCTACCACCGCGCCACTTATACGCTCTCCAACGCCAGCCATTATGTGCTTCTTGAAGCACGAGCACTAGAAGACGTTCTGGTCACAGCCGTCAGTGTTACCTCCGTGGCGGTGTGGAAGACGCAGGATACGGCGACCCGTGCCCTGCTCCAAAGCATGATTCTCGACGGCGACGCCATCCGCGCTGAGTTGGATGCGCAGCATAGCTTGCCGGCGAACCTGGAGACGCTGACGCTTGGTGGCGAGATCGAGTTTCTGCCGGCGGACGAAAGGAAACAGTTGCGGCGGCAACGCCAGGCGCCTCTCCAGTTGAATGCTACCTTCGCGGAAATGGATCTGTTGCGGCCATTTACCCTGGTTGTGCGCAAGGGCGACGCCGTCATCGGCCGTGTCAACGCGGAGTGGTCCATGCTGGTGGACTTTTCCCGTGACTTTGGCATCGTGCGCAGTATCGAGGACGGCATGCAAGTGCGGCTGCGCTATTGGCCTCCTCTTCCCCTGACGCCGGGCGACGATTACGCGGCTGACCTCTATTACGATAACCGGCTGTTAGCCACCCATGCGTTCCGCGTCGAGGAGGTCAAGCCGCCGGCACAACCCGTTGTGGTCAGGTTCTGGGTCGCGCCCGATCCGCAGCACGAAAACCACATTCCCAAGAGTCGACTCTATGCCCCCAGTGACATGCTCAGCGCGTTCCTTGACGCAGACTACCCAGCGGGAGCCCTGGCACGCATCTTCTGGAGCGGGCCAGGGGGGCTGATCGTGGATAGCATCCACTCGACATACGTGCCCCTTGCCGCCCATCACCAGGTCGATGCCCATATCTACCGGCCGGCGGCTGGTTGGGCGCCAGGAGACTACCTGGTCACGGCCCAGATCAACGGCGATCGTTGGGCTGAAAAGGATTTTACAATTGTTGAGCCGGCCGCTGCACCAGTCGAAAGCGACCTGGTTGCTGCTCTGCAGTTGCCGGCGACTGTGAGCGAGACAATCGCGTTGGAGACGCTCGCCGGCGGCAAGCTGCGTCTAAAGGTGGCCGGGCCCCCTCCTGCTGACCCCAGCTATCTCCTGACCGACGAAACCGTTACACTATGGGACGCCCGCCTGCGCCAACAGGGCTGGCTGCGCGCGCCGGCGGGGCCAGCTGCAGCGGGCAAGGGGCGGACCTACGCCTGGAGCAAGGACGGCGACACCCTGGTGGCCACATTGAGCGCTGTTCGCGTCGACGAAACGCGACAGCACTTTACCCTGGCCGTCGCCTACTTGGAGGCAGGCACAGCAGACGCGCCGCCCCGCGCCGCGCTGGTGCCCATTACGCGGGATAACCTGGACCGGCTCGCGCCAGTGATAGGCGCCGGGCAGCCTGCC
>JACFMY010000620.1 GCA_019455155.1 Caldilineaceae bacterium | reverse complement strand
GTCAGCGAGCCGCGGGCTCCAGGCAATGGCCCGCGCCGCACGGGCGGGGTGGGCATAATAGAAGGGTGCATCCTGGTATAGCCATTCCAGGATGCGCGGCACCTGATCGCCGCCAAAGGTCAGCTGGTAGCATGCTTCCAGCGGCTGGCGCACCGGATCCTCTGCCTCAACCTGGAGTGCCCTGTGTAGCTGCGTGCGAATCCAGGCCACCATTTCCTGTGTGCCCGTGAAGGTGATGGCAGGGTTGTCGGGATGGCGCCCGATATGGCCGTCCCCTTCCAGATACCCTAGCAGAAAGGCCGGGACCAGCTGCTCCGGCAGGCCGGGTGGGTTTGCCGCCAGATTCTTGCCGGGTGCGCTTCCAAGCCGCGTGAGCATCGTGACCAGCTGCTTGCCTGGGATCGTCAGGCGCACAGTGGATTCGCGCGCGCCGGGGACAAGATGGCCGCCCCAGAGCTTGCCCAGGCGTTCCAGCCATTCCTTATAGTCCGTGTGCTGGGTGATGCTGGTTTGCAGCGGCTCGCCCTCCGCCGCGAGCGCGGCGCCGTCGGCAAAGATGAGCCCCAAGACGCGCGCTTTCAGGGGCGTATCGATCTCAGCGAAAAAGGGCGCGCTGTTTTCGTGCGCGCGCAGCTGGCCACCACAGCGGAGCACGATGGAACGGATTGTCGCGGGATGTGCGTCGTAGGCCTCGCCCAGCGCCTCACACGAGAAGCCTCTGGCATACACATTGGCGATGAACTGCTCCTGTTCCGGGGAGAAATGCGCCGCCATGGCTTGGCCGTTTGTCGCTTTGGCCTTGGGCAGCGCCGGCACAGGGAGCTCCAGGTCCCCGTCCAGTACATCATATTTACAGTAACGCTGCGACTCCTGGCTGAAGCTGGCCAGGCGGTGGCGTACGAGCTGGTGTGTGCACGCGCGGCTGATGCCCTCGAAGAAGAAGGTCGCGGAGCCGTGATGGAGCAATAGCTCCGGATCGTCGAGCACCGGTTGGGTGAAGCCAAGCAGGGTGACGCGCATGGGGCCAGTGTGGCTCGGTAACAACGATTGGAGGTCGAAGATTGGGGCGGCGGCGGCGGTCTCTGCGAGCTTGGTTCTTAGCTCGGCGATCATTGCCTGCTGGCTTGCGTCGCCGTCCGGCAGCTCGCTAAAGACAGCTGGCGCGACGGCTTTCAGAATGGGGACTGCCTCCAAGGCAATGCCGCGGCGAAACAGGTCGAGCCAGACACGGGTGTTGCCGCTGACGATCCATTCGTGACTGCCGAGATCGCTTACTTCACAGTGACGGTTGATGGTGCGCCAATGAAGCGGCTCCTGCGAGCTGCGAATGCGCACGGTCACCACCACATGTTCGATGATGTCCTCGTGCCCTTCGCGAACGCGTGCGGAGATGAATTCGGGCGCCGTGCCCATACGATGCGTGCTCTTATAGCAGACGCGGCCGGCATACTCGACAAGATTCTCGGGATAGCTACCCTGGCCGTCGAAGATGGTAGCCAGGTCGCTCATACCGGCAACCTGCTCGCGTGTGAGGGCCGGATTGCGCCGGGTATGGGCCAAAAGCTCGACGTGCATGGTCTCTCCTTTCCGATTGCACTATACCATACGCGCGGCCGTAGTTCGATTCTGGGAAGGTACGCCGCCAGGCGTGAACCACGAGGGCAAAGAAAAGACCGGCGCTCACGCAAGCGCCGGCCTTGGACAGCGATCAAGTGGGTAATTAGCGGCCAAACACCAACCCCGCGCCCAGCGCGCCAATACCGAGAACAGTGAAGACGATGGCATAAATGATGACAATAATGATCCAACCAACAATGACGGTGAGCAGCGTCTTGCCGTCATCCAATCCATGCACCTCGCGTACGGCATAAAAGCCGCACACAAGCGACCATACCCAGCCGGCCAAGGCGACAAGGCCGCCGAGACAGGGAATGAAGGAGAGCAGGCCCAGCGCGGTCGGCGCGTAGGCGTAGCCCAATGTACGCAACAACTGGGGCACCGTGGCCCGTCCCTGGAAGAACTGGGCGCCCACAAACTGGATGACATACACCCAAATGTAGTAACCAATGACTGCCATTACGGCACCGACTACCAGCGCCATCAAGGCGCCCAAGAAGTTGCCCCCCATGATTCCGCTAAAGAAACCGCCGATACCGCTCAGCACAGCCGCGATGATGACGACGAGCAGGGCCTGTTGGCCCATCCTTTCGTCATTGGCTGCTTCCTGATAGAAGGCGCGGTCTAGCGATACGGCCCGGCGAATATTCTCGAGCAGATTGGTGGTATCCATGAGCATTCTCCTCCAAGAAATACGCTGTCAGGATCTGGATAACTGCGAAGAGCCAGCTCTGCCGTCCGGAAACCGGTCACGGGTTTTGACCCTCTGCTCCGGGTGCGCCATGCTGGTGAACCATTCCGGATTGGTACCAAAGCGCTTCAGCCATCGCGCTGATCATAGACCCCTGTCGCCCAACTGTCAAACACAAATCGAGGACCCCGCGGTCCTGTTCTGGTTGGATGAATCTTTCTGGAAGCGGTCAAGATTCGCGCGCTTGACCATATAGCGTCTGACCGCTTCCAGGAAGGTGCCCCCAGCCCTGCCTGTGTTATAATGGCTCCCTATGACACGACAATATTACGGCGGCCAGGCCGTCATCGAAGGCGTTATGATGCGGGGACGCAAGAGCATGGCTGTGGCCGTGCGCAACCCGCAGGGCGAAATCGTGCTCCACGAGGAACCGCTGACCGCGAAGATCTACACCAGCCGCTGGGGACAGTGGCCCCTGGTGCGCGGGTTGGCTATGCTCTGGGATGCGCTGGGGCTGGGCATGCGCGCCCTCATGTGGAGCGGCGAGGTCGCCGCGCAGGATGAGAGCGGCGAGCGGGTCGAGTTCGGCGGCCCTGTTGGTTGGGCGACGATCGCGGCAAGTCTAGCCTTTGCCATCGCGATCTTT
>JACFMY010000025.1:8134-28485 GCA_019455155.1 Caldilineaceae bacterium | reverse complement strand
TAAAAGGGCCGGCTTGAAATGGTGCCCACGTTATGGTAGAGCATGAACCACTCGAGCCGGATCAACTTGAGCCGCTCCAGATGCTCGGCAAAGTGCTCTGCAACCCAACAACGGTCGATCCACATGAGCAGATTCAGGCGTTCGTGCACCCCGGCCGCGTCCACATCGGCGCGATAGACCGTCGTCCCGGCGGGCAGTCGGACGGCCAGTTCTTGATGAGCGACCTTGGCGGCATAATAGAGCACGTTGTCATAGAGTACATTGTAACGAACCGCGATCAAGTCCATCCAGTCCCCCGCTTCGGGCACCTCGATGAGACCGCACTCGTTCATATCCTGGTAATCAAGCCAGAGCATGGCCTTGTCAATAAGGGGCCACTGCTCCTGTAGAAAGGCCAGATCTTCGCTGTAGTGGTAATAGAGATAGTGGCCCAGAATAAACCACAGGTTAGCGTCTGCCGCGCCGGCATTCTCCGTGCTTACATAGCCGCTGTCCGGGTTGACATTTAGGGGAATGAGCCCGCGGGAAGATTGATATTTGCCCAGTGTTTCCAATGATGCACGGCCGGCGCGCATGAGACCTTGGTCGCCGGTCGCAGCCGCGCCCAAGAAGGTGATCACACTGTCGCGCGCCCAGATCTGGGGATAGCCCGCAGCCATCGCTGAGGCCCGGAAGCCGTACGGCGTCGCACATTCATGGAGGACATTCGTTGCTTTGGAATGAGCTTCTTGAAGTAGTTTGACCTGAAGCATGAGGCGATTGTACACCTATCCGGAGCCCGCTGTCACATTTGGCCGGCGCGTCCAACGCGAGCTCCCTTGGCCGTTGCCTGGAGGTTATATGGTTCGTGCCGCCCCGCGGGCGGCAGGAGCTAGACTGGTTCAGTAACGCCGATCTCCCGGTCGCGTATGCCGATCAGGTAGAGCAGCCCATCCAACCCCATATCGGAGATCGCGCCCTCGGCCTGCTCACGCACGACGGGCTTCGCGTGAAACGCGATCCCTAGCCCGGCAATGGTGAGCATGGGCAGATCGTTGGCGCCGTCACCCACGGCAATCGTCTGCTCCAGACGCAGGCCTTCCCGCGCCGCAATCTCCCGCAGAATCTCCGCCTTGCCCGGACCGTCTACTATCTTGCCCTCAAGCCGGCCGGTAAGCCTCCCATCCGTGATCTCAAGGCGGTTGGCAAACATGTAGTCGAAGCCAAGCTGCGCCTGGAGCCGCCGGCCGAAGTAGTCAAAGCCGCCGGAGATGATGCCGATCTTGTAACCCAGCCGTTTCAGTGTGCTACAGACCAGCTCTGCACCTTCTGTCAAAGGCAGGTGCTCGGCAATGGCGGCGAGGGTGCTCTCGGGCAGCCCTGCCAGTAGGGCGACACGGCGAGTCAGGCTCTGGCTAAAGTCGAGCTCCCCGCGCATGGCTGCTTCAGTGATCGCGGCCACCTCGGCGCCTGCGCCTGCCGCAGCTGCCAGCTCGTTAATGACTTCGGTCTGGATCAGGGTCGAATCCATGTCGAATACGACCAGCCGCCGGTTGCGCCGGTAGATGTCATCGACGTGAAAGGAGATGTCGACGCCGGTTTCCATGGAGATCTGCAACAATTGTGCGCGCATGCCTCGCTCGTCGGCCAGGTGACCGCTTGCCGCCATCTGCACGCAGGCCTTGGGCGATTGGGCAGGGTTGCGTAACGAGACGCGTCCCGATAGCCGTGTGATGACATCGATGTTCAGCCCGTTCTCGGCGCAGACCGCGGCTACGCTCGATATCTGTGCGGCCGTGAGCTTGCGCCCCAGCAGCGTGATGATCCGCCGCTCTTTGCCCTGGGCGCGCACCCAGGCCTCGTAGTCGTCCAATGAGGTGGGCCGGAACGAGACATCGACAGTCAGGTCATGGCCCGCGAACAAGAGATCCTTGAGCACGGGGGCTGCCTGGTGTGCTGCCGGAATCTCAACCAGGATACCCAGGGAGATATAATCATGAATCACGCCTTGGCCAATATCAAGCACATTCACACCGTGTTCGGCCAGGACGCTGGTAATGCGGGCGACAAGCCCTGTTCGGTCTTTCCCAGTGATATTGATCAGGATAATTTCGGACATGGGGTGAATTGGTGGCTAATCCTTGTTTGATTTAGACATGGCCGCGCCGCGTACCACTGTGATCAACACGCCTTGCTGCAGCTCATCCAGGATAGTGCGTTCTCCATCAGGCCAGATGATCTCGAGAGAGTCGAGCACGGTGTCTGCGGGCACACCTATGTGAACACGGGGTGGATCGCCGCTGAGATAGCCGCTGCCCACGCGCACATCACGGCGCAGCGTACCCACGCCGCTCTGAAGCAGCAACTGAGCGCCAATGGCCTTGGTGTTTGCGGATCCGTTCCAGATTAGCTCGATCTCCAGACTGCCGCCCATTGGGCAGAGGCGATTCTCGAAGAGCTGGGCCGGTCCGCGCAGATTGTTCACGACAATATCCAGGTCGCCGTCCTCATCGAGATCGGCCATGGTCATGCCCCGACCGCTGCCCAGGGACCCCAATTCCCAGCCCGGCATGGCTTCGAAGCGCATGCCGTGCGCGTTGCGAAAGACCTGGTTCTTTTCCACCAGCTCATGCCCATCCAGATGGGCAAAGATTTCCTTTTCGATCATGCCGTTGACAGCATAGAGGTCGAGATAACCGTCGTTATCCAGATCACCAAACTTGCTGGTCCAGGTCCAACCGGTGCCATGAACTCCCCAATCGGGGGCGAGATTCCAGTAGAGGTCATCTTCGCCGGCCATAAGGAGCGTGTTTTCCATGATCTGGCGATCGGCTGCCATCTGCTCCTGCACCATGCCTTCCATCATGGCTTCCATCATGGGCATCCAGGCGCCTGTGGCTTCGCCGGGATAGGGCTTCATGTCGGCCGCGAAGATTTCCATTTGGCCGTCATTATTGATATCACCTTGATCCAGGCTCATTGTGCTATGGGTGGTCGAAACCAGGGGCTCGGCGGGCGTCCAGCCGTCACCGGCGCGGAGCCAGACCATATCGGGTACATTGAAGTCATTGCCTACCAGAATGTCCGGCTGGCCGTCGCCGTTCAGATCGGGAAAGAGAATGGAGAGCGCCTGGGCTTCCGTAGCCAGGGATTGGGGCAGAAAACGGCCCGCACGATTTTCGTAATAGACGATGCCGCGGTGGCCGCTGCCCACTATATATTCGTTTCCACGGTCGGTGAGCAGCCCGGCGTCGTAGCTGCCCGTCACCAGATCGAGGTCGCCATCTCCATCGAGGTCGGCCCAGTTGAGCGCGTAGGCGGGTGCGGAGACGCCCGGCAAGGTCAGGCGGGAAAACTCGCCGTCCCCCTGGTTGTGGAAATAGTTCAGCGCGCCGGTGCTGCGGGTCAGGACAACGTCCAGGCGTCCGTCACCGTCCACATCCACTAGCTTCACGTCGCGGGTCTTGCCGGTGGAAAAATCCTGGCGCCGAAAGGCTAGCCCGCCCTCATTCCAGAAGAGGCTGTCGGGACCATCGTGATTGCCAAAGAGCAGATCCAGATCACCATCGCCATCCAGATCGCCGACGGCAACGCCTGCACCATTGGCCTCGAACATCTCCACCACACCATCCTGGACCGCTGTCACGTGGTCCAGCGAATAGGTAACAAACTGATCCGTACAGGGACGCGGGTCGGGGCGAAGAGCGGTCGTCTGCACAGTCACGCCAGCGCTGCCCCTGAGTGCGTAGGCGGGTGAACCACAGCCGGCCAGGAAGAGCAGCAACAGAACAGGGATCAATCTCACGGAGAAAAGTCCACCTTTCATGGCATGGTTACAGCCTGCACCGCGCAATCTTGCATTGCAATCTCGCATGATGATCAATCGATCCTTACGCCAAGCAGTTTTGCGCCCGGCGTGAAGCTATTTTACACTTGGCGCGTTGTTTTGCGGACATTGTTGGCACTGCCAATGGCCGTGTGAGCCGGCGATCGACAGGTTTAGGCCTCTGCTGGCGCCCGGTCCGGCGGTGTTTGCGGTGGCGGTTGTTAGGACTGCGAGTCCCTGGCACCGGTGCATAGTAGAGACAGCACGGCGCCCGGGCATGCGCGCGTTGTCGCACGCATGCAGTTGGTGATTTTGAGATGGAAAGACTCATGGCGAAATTGGTGATTGTGGAATCACCCACAAAAGCAAAAACGATTAGCAGATTTCTATCTGGCGATTTTGTAATCAAGGCTAGCATGGGCCATGTGCGCGACCTGCCAGCCTCTGCATCAGAAATTCCAGCAAAATACAAAGGCGAACCATGGTCCCGTGTGGGCGTCAATGTAGAAGCTGACTTCGAGCCGCTTTATGTAGTTCCGGACAAAAAACGGAAAGTGATCAATGAGCTCAAGGAGGCGCTGAAGAAGGCTGACGAGCTGATCCTGGCCACGGACGAAGACCGGGAAGGCGAGAGCATTGGCTGGCACCTGAGCGAAGTGCTTAAGCCCAAGCTACCAGTGCGTAGGATGGTCTTCCACGAGATCACACGGGAGGCGATCGAACAGGCGCTGAACGAGACGCGAGACATTGACCTGAACCTGGTGCGTGCCCAGGAAACGCGCCGTATCCTCGACCGCCTGGTCGGCTACACTGTGTCACCCCTGCTGTGGCGCAAGATCGCGCCGAAGTTATCCGCCGGCCGCGTGCAGAGTGTAGCAGTGCGCCTGCTGGTGTTGCGTGAGCGCGAACGCCGTGCCTTCGTGCCCGGCTATTTCTGGGATCTGAAAGCGTACCTCAACAAACGGCCTGACAAAGCCGCCCATCGCTTCGAAGCGACGCTGGTGTCCGTGGGCAGTAAACGGGTCGCCACCGGCCGTGACTTTGACGAGACCACGGGTAAGATTGCGGCCGGAAAAGATGTGTTACTCCTGGATCAGCAGGAAGCGGAAGCGCTGGCCGCGCGGCTGCTCAAGGGCCAGTGGACGGTACGCGAGCTGGAAGAAAAGGACGCGGTTCGCTCGCCGTATGCACCCTTTACGACCAGCACCTTACAGCAAGAGGCGAATCGCAAGCTCGGCCTCGCGGCTCGGGAAACCATGCGCATCGCTCAGAACCTGTATGAGAACGGCTATATCACCTATATGCGCACGGACTCGGTCCATCTGAGCGACCAGGCCATCAACGCGGCCCGGCGGCGCATTCGCGACCTCTACGGCGCGGAATACTTGAGCCCTCAGCCCCGGCGCTACCAGACCAAGACCGCCAATGCCCAGGAAGCGCACGAAGCCATCCGGCCCGCGGGCGACCAGATGCTGCCAGCCGACAGCCTACCCCTGGAAGGCCGAGAAAAGGCCCTCTATGACCTCATTTGGAAGCGCACCGTGGCGTCGCAGATGGCAAATGCCCGTCTCAAGTTGACCACGGCCACGATTGAAGTGGATGACGCCCTCTTCCGCGCCACCGGCCGTACGGTGCTCTTTCCAGGTTTCTTCCGCGCCTATGTAGAAGGGTCCGATGATCCCGAGGCCCAACTGGAGAGCCAGGAGCAGCCACTGCCTTCCCTGGCAGTCGGCGAAGAGGTCGATTGCCGGGACCTGGAAGCCGTTGGCCACGAGACCAAGCCGCCTGCCCGCTATACGGAGGCGACCTTGGTCAAGGCCCTGGAGGCTGAGGGCATTGGCCGCCCTAGCACCTACGCGACGATCATCGATACGATCCAGGAACGCGGCTATGTCTTCAAACAGCGCAAGGAGCTGGTGCCGACCTTTGTCGCCTTTGCCGTCACCGCACTCATGGAGAAGCATTTTGAGGATCTGGTGGACCTGAAGTTTACGGCCAACATGGAGCAGCAACTCGACGACATTGCCGCGGGCCAGGCCGACTACCTGAACTATTTGCGCGAGTTTTATCTTGGCAGCGATGGACTGGAAAACCAGGTCAAGACACGTGAGGCGGCCATCGACCCCCGTAGCGCCAGCACGGTAGAGCTGGGCAACCTCAACGCAGAAATCCGCATCGGCCAATATGGCCCCTATGTGGCTCGCGAGGATAATGGCGACCGCCTGACCGTGGGCCTGCCGGGCGACATGCCACCTGCCGATATTACGGACGCCCTGATCGATCAGTTGCTGCATAAAAAGAACGAGGGTCCGCGCACCTTGGGTGTCGAGCCAGAAAGCGGGCTTCCCGTGCTGGTCAAGACCGGTCCTTTCGGACCGTATGTGCAACTGGGGGAAGATGATCCGGACAGCAAGAAGAAGCCCAAGCGGGCCAGTCTCCTAAAAGGCATGTCGCCGGATGCCATCAGCCTGGATAAAGCGCTGGCGCTCTTGAGTCTCCCGCGCACGTTGGGTGACCACCCTGAAAGCGGCAAGCCAGTTAAGGCAGGCGTCGGCCGCTTTGGCCCATATGTCGTCTGTGACGGCGTCTTTGCCAATCTCAAGCATGACGACGTGCTTACTGTCGAGCTCGACCGCGCGGTGGAACTGCTGGCCGAGAAGGCCAATGGTGGAGGCCGCCGCCGCGGCGCGACCAAGAGTGTGATCAAGGAGCTGGGCGACCATCCAGAGGGGGGCGCAATCCAGGTGCTGTCGGGCCGGTACGGTCCATACGTAAACTGGGGCAAGATCAACGCCACATTGCCCAAAGATGCCAGGCCAGAAGAGGTGACGCTGGAACAAGCCCTGGCGCTTTTGGCCGCTAAACAGACCAAACAGGCCAAACCGAAGACGAAAGGGCGCAAGAAGGCCTGAGCTGGAGCCAGCTCTTCACCGCCTGGGCGGCAGGCCTTCTCTTTGGCTGGCAGCGAGGCCCCGCATAGAGGGGCACACAGGAGGTTGGCGTGGCATCGCGCACCCCTCTGGGCGGGACCTGCGGTGCGTGCTGGACTGCTAGGCTGCCTTCTGTATCTGCTGTGTACGCTCGCGGAACCATTCCGCTGTCTCGGCCACGGCCGAAGCCAGGGGGGTGGTATCAGCCCCAAAAGCCGCGCGAAAAGCTGTGTCATCCACAATGTACGGTTCTTCGAACTCGTACGCCAACTCTTTCAATTCCCGCACCATCGGCACAAAGAGTGCGGCCAACGCCACCATAAACCGGTTGATCGTCCGGCATTTGATGGGTTGCCGCAACGCCTCTTCGAACAGGCGCACCATCTCGCGCGTCGACACGGTCCCGGCGTTGGGCACATGCCATGCTCTGCCATAGGCGGCCTCATGCTTGCTGAGCGTAATCAATGCCCGCGCGAAATCGGGTACATAGGTGTACGTATGCGGCAGATCGGGATTTCCAAAGAGATCAACTGGATTGCCCTTCCAGATGGCGCCAAAGAAGCGTTCTCCAAAAACAGCTGTGGCGGTGACGCGCGGGCCAAAGAAGTCCGATGCCCGGCCGATCGCCACGCGGATGCGCCCTGCTCTATGCGCTTCCAGCAGCAGGCTAGCGACCTGAGCGCGGGTGCGTCCCTTGGGACCGGTGGCCGCGTAGGGTAGATCCTCACGCAGCGGCTGGCCGTGAGTCGGGCCGTACATATAGAGGTTGTCGACAAAAACCAGGCGCGCGTCCGTTTTGGCGATACCGTCAATCAGGCTGCGCACCAGGGGTGGAAACTTTTCCGGCCATTGGGTGTAGTCAGGTTGCACGGTTGCAAAGACGACAGTGGCGTCCTGGGCTATTCTGGTCACAGCGGCCGCGTCATTCACGTCGGCCGCGGCCAACTGGACTCCTTCGGGCAAGGGTTCGCCCACACGGCCGCGCCGATTGACCAATGTTACCTTCACCCTCCGCTCTACTAGCTGTTCCATCAGTGCCATACCGACCTGGCCGGTGCCAAGAATCACTGCATTCGAATAGGAAACTGTATCCATCTAGCCATCCCCTTCAAGCTTTTCTCCAGCAGGTCTCGCCCTGCGGAGAACAATCATATCCTCTCCCACACTCCTGATAGGGCGCCGGTACTCGCGCGCCCGTGACAAAACCCAGACTACACCCTGACACAATGTCAGAGTCAAGGGTCAGATTGCCCAGCAGTCGCGATCCAGCAATCCCGAAACTGCGGACTGCGCACAGGATGGCTCCACGGAAGTGTCTGGTTGTACGCCTTCTATGGAGCTAGACCTTGGGGATAGGAGTTCAGTCGATGGGTATGATGGGAATCTGTAACTCAATGACGGGGAGGTGCGCGCCGGCCTTTTCGACGTGGGCAGGACCAGAAAGATGGAGCTCTCGCAGGGGGCCGGCGGGCACATGGCCGTGGGTACCGACCCAGCGCACCAGCGCCTGAATTGGCGCCAGGAGCTGGTCGAAAGGGCCTTCGAAGAAGAGCGCAGCGGCCATGGTGCACCCTGGTATGACATGAAAGTGGGGCGATTCGTCGCCCGCTGGCAGCGTCCCATCAGGCACCCCATCAGATGCCACCTCAGGCGCCGCAATGGGCACCGCTACTTCCATATCGATGTCGGTCTCGCGATACTCTTCGTTGTGATACAGGGTAAGCTCGGGTGCCTGCCAGGATATGCCCGATTCGGACAGGTAACGGTAGAGACGGGCATAGAGCAGGTCGCAGAAGTACCCCACCTCCATGGCCGTGGGCGCGGTGTGGCGAATGGAGGCCACCGCCAGCGGCTCAAGCTCTTTGACGACTATCTCGTACGGGTCCGGATCGTTCTCCAGCTCGATCTGGCGCAGCCGTGCCTCAACATTGGCCAGCTGCCAGCGCTTTTGCGCCAGCTCCTGCTCCAGCTCGGCCCGGCGTAGCGCCAACATGCCCCGGAGCTGCTCAACGGGCAGATCGTTCCGGTCACCGAGCAAGTCAGCGATCTGCTGTAAGGTCAGTCCTAGGTCATTGAGGGCCAGAATGCGGTTCAGGCGGGGCAGTTGATCGACCGTGTAATAGCGATAGCCGGTAAACTTATCGACGTGGCTGGGCGTGAGCAGACCGAGCTTGTCGTAGTGGCGCAACATGCGCACCGATACCTGCCCCAGCCGGGAGAAGTCGCCGATCTTGAACATACAGCTATTCTACGATCAGGTACTCGGCAAGGTCATGGGCCAGGGCGTGGTGCTCGCCATCTACCTCGATCAACAAGGGACCGGCAAATGGGGCTCGCTTCAGCACAATGACCTCGGCGTTTGGATACAGGCGCATAGACCCCAGGTAGACCAGGCGCTCGGGATCCTGGAGCAGTACACGCACAACCCGGTAAGGCTGCTTCAAGTCGGCGATGCTAAGGGGGATCCCCTGCACCTTTTCCACGCGGCCATCCTTGGTAGGAATTGGGTCGCCGTGAGGATCGACAGTAGGATCGCCCAGAGCATTCGAAATGGCATCCTCAAGGGCTTCACTGAGCACATGCTCCAGCCGTTCGGCTTCCTCATGCACCTGGTCCCAGGAAAGCTTGAGCTTGTCGTGCAGGTAGAGCTCTAGCAAGCGGTGATGGCGTAACACCTCCAACGCCACCTTTTCACCTGCCTCGGTCAAGGTGATGCTCTGGTATGGTGCGTAGGTAACGAGATCCAGGTCCCCCAGTTTCTTGACCATGTTGGTGGTGGAAGCCGGTGACACACCTAAATGGTTGGCCAGCGCCGAATTGGTGACCTCGACTCCTTTGGATTGCAGCAAGTAGATTGCCTTAAGATAATCCTCATGAGCTGAGGTAAGAATCTTTTGTTCGTCTAAAGGCTTTAGTTTAGGCATAATAAAATTTTAGCACACGGGTAGGCGCCGTCAAGCCCAAAACGGCGGCAGGTGCTCATTGTGCCCTTTCCACGTGCTTCTCCAGGTCTACACATATCTTCTCACAGAGGATCATAAATTGGGGCTTCCAGCGGTCATGCAGCCGCAAGGGATCGATCCAGTGCACCTGGAGCGGCACCTGACTCATCCCGGCCAATGTAAGGTGTGAATCGTCAATCACCTGCAGCTTGATGTCCCGGGGTGCATACTTGCCGAACTGGTTTTCTACGACCATGATAGGGGGAATCCGGTGAGCTGTTTCCATGCTCCAGCGCAGAAACTCCGTAAGGAAGAGGCGCAGCGGATGATAGCGCCGGTGGGTGTTGGGCGCCTTGGCGACCAGTTGGTGCCAAAACTCGCCATTGGCAAAGGTACAGTTGGCGTTGTCCAGGGGCAGCTCGTAGAGCGCCGCCAGCACAGCCGCGCCCACATCCAACAACGCGCGGCCGGCGCCCAGATAGCCGGTCAGAAAGGAGCGGGTGAGAATTGCTACCTTTTCCTCGGCCTTTGGATCGACGGTATGGCGTTTGCGGGCATCCTCGATGAGAAAAGCGTACATCTCCACATCAGCCATGCGGGCACAGAGGCTCTCGGCCATTACCACACAGGGATGGGTATAGGCTTCCTCGAAGCTCGCGAACTGACGGTCGAAATTCTCATCCAGTCGTGTAAAGCAGCTTGGCACCGGCTGGTCGGAAAGGTGATACGCGGTTCTTTCGTAGAAGTAGGTCTTCATATGTCCATAGAGAAAATCGGGGTTATCCGTGCGCGTCTGCACGAGGCCGTGAGCGGCCGGCAAAGAGCCAGTACCAGTAGAGCCCAACCCCTGTCGCCAGGCCCACGAGCAGCTTCACCCATCCGGGCAGTGCGGACGGGCTAACAAAGCCCTCGATCAGGCCGGCTAGGACAAGCAGGGGCGCGCTGCCTAGAATGAGTTGGACGCTAACCCGGGCGCGCGCCATGAGGGCATCTTTTCGGCTGAGCAGTCCGGGTCTGACGAGCGCGTCCCCCATATAGAGGCCACAACCGCCGGCCAGGAAGATGATGCTGAGCTCGATAACGCCGTGAGCAACGACGAACCTGGCCAGACTGTCTGCCAGGCCATAGACCGCCAGCAGACCAAAGAGCGCCCCCAGGTGCATACCGTTGCTGATCATGACCCACATGGTCAACAGTCCCACGGTCATGCCACCAGCAAAGGTGAGAAACATGACCTGCAGATTATTGGTCATGATAAATCCAGCGGCTGCCGAGCGGAGCCCAGGCGAGATCTCAGTCCAGAGCCGGCCCTCCTTCACTTCCTCCACCAGCCCGGCAATGGCCGGGCCTTCCAGGATGTAAATGGTGTCGGGAGAGTAGGCGACAACCCCAAAGGCAGCGACCGCCGGCAACGCAAATAAGACAAATGCAGCAATCGTATAGGGTAGAAGCCTGCGGTATAATTGCGGATACTCGCGGCGGTAGAAACGTTTCAGCTGCTGCCAGCGCAGCGGCTCACCCCCATAGATCACCGTGTGGGCCTGGCCAACCAACTGGTTAAGATAGAGGGTTACCTGTTGGCCCGGAAAGTCGCGTTGGGCCAATGCCAGATCCGAAGTGGCTGCCCGATAGAGCCGTCCCAATTCCGCCAGCTCCTGCGCAGTGAGCGAGCGTGGGTTTGCGCTGGTCTGCCGGAGCAACGCTTCCATGCGCTGCCAGCTTGGACGCCGCTGCTGCAGAAACAATTCCAGATTCATAAATGGGATGACGCAAATGCGTGGGTGAATGATGAGTGGTCCGAATCCGCTGCGGAATGAGTATACCATCGACACGCCGGAAAATGTAACCTTCGGCTACGACGTAGCAGGCATCGGCAGCCGCTTCATCGGCGCGCTCATCGACAGTGTACTCATCGCCGCCGGGCTCTTCATGCTAAATCTGTTGGTCAGCGCCATCCTTGCCGCCGTGGCGGAAAACACGGACGCGATCACTGGGTTTGACCAGGACCCGGGCTGGCAGGCGGGATTGGTGTTGGCGCTCTTTGCGCTGCTCAACTTCGGTCTCTTCTGGGGCTACTATATCTTCTTTGAGCTTATCTGGAACGGGCAGACGCCGGGCAAACGCGCGGCAGGGACGCGGGTCGTCAGGCTCGACGGCGGCACGGCCGGATTTACAGAGATCGCCATCCGTAACCTGCTGCGGATCGTAGATTTCCTGCCCGCGGCCTATTCGCTGGGCCTGGTCGTCATGTTCTTCAACTCTAATGCCCGGCGACTGGGGGATCTTGCGGCCGGTACCCTGGTTGTGCGCCAGGGCAAGGAGATCCGGCTGGAGATGCTGGGCGGCGTCCGGCCGTCTCCCGCAACAGGCGCGCTTGCGACGCCCTCGTCTGGCGGGGACCCGTTGGCTCGCTTTCCCCACATTCGCCGCCTGACGGGCGAAGATTATGCGCTCATTAGGGACCTATTATCGCGACAGATGTATACCAATGGTGTCGATCCACAGCTTGTACAGCGCCTTGCGTACGCAGTCGCCCTCAAGCTGCAGACGCCTACTCCGGCTGGGGATTGGCGCCAATGCCGTAGCTTTCTAAATGACGTGGCCGAGGCGTATCGTCGCCACGGCACCGGTTGATCCATACCAAGAACGAAAGGAGATTTGTCCGTGGAGGCTCCCCCCGCAGCCAACTACACGCTCATGATCCGAGACCTGCCGATGGACCTGCGCCCGCGCCAGCGCCTGATCTACGCCGGCGCCGGCGCCCTCAACGATGCCGAGCTGCTTGCCATCATTCTGCGAATCGGCAGCAAGGGCGAGAACGTCATCCGCATGGCAGAGCGGTTGTTGAAGCAATTTGGCGGAATACGCGGCCTTGCGCTGGCCACTTTCGAGGAGATCTGTCGCGCCCACGGCATGGGCGAGGCCAAAGCTACGCAGATCAAGGCGGCGTTGGAGCTGGGACGGCGCATGCTCGTTGCGGCACCAGACGAACGACCACAGGTGCGCAGCCCAGCCGATGTAGCCAACCTGCTGATGTTGGAGATGGGCCTGTTGGAGCAGGAGCACCTGCGCGTGGTGCTGTTGGACACCAAGAACTATGTGATTCGGGTAAGCACCGTATATGCGGGCAGCCTCAATACCGCAGTTGTACGTGTGGGTGAAGTCTTCCGTGACGCCATACGCGCCAACTGTGCCTCGATTATCGCCGTGCACAATCACCCAAGTGGCGACCCGACGCCCAGTCCCGAGGATGTGCGCGTGACCGAACAGCTTGTGGCCGCGGGCAAATTGCTGGACATCGAGCTCCTCGACCACCTGGTCATTGGCCGCAACCGCTATGTTAGCTTGAAAGAGAGGGGATTGGGGTTTCGCTAGGGGAGGCCGGCTACAGAACTGCGCAGCACGCTGGGTGGTTGGCTGGCCGGCGACAGATGGACACATACACGGTACAACGATGGCTGTGCCCAAAGCCCGTCCAACCAACCAGCATACGCGTGGCGTCTCTATTCCTCCGCCACTTGATAGGCCGCCTGTTCTGCCAGAAACTCTTGGAGTGCACGCATGGTAGCAGTCGGGAGCTTGATTTCCCGGGCACGGTTGCGAACGAAGTCCTTGAGCTGGTCGGCGCGCAACACAGGAACCGCGGGGTTCGTAAGCTCCAGCTGAGCTTCCTGGTTTAGGAAGACGGTTGCTCCCTCCAAAGGCACAGTCGCCAGGCTTTCCTGATCGGATTTGGCCAAAAGGTCACGCATCCGCGCCTTTTGCTCTTCCAGATCTCGAGTCGGGTTCCCGACACCTTCGCGGGCAAAGAAAGTGAGCAGCCGGCCAAAGCTAAAGGGCTCGCGCCACTTATCGCCGTTCACCACCACGCGCCCCTTGTCCGAGCGGACAGCAAAGAGCAGCATCCCGTTGGGACCAGCCAGGACGTAGCCGACCGGTAGACTCATGGCAAAGTAGCTGTATTTGTCGTCAAAGCCCTTCATGCTGCGCTCGAGTACTTCGTCGGGCCGCTCAAAGAAGCGGCTGCCTGGCCAGCGCCGCCGTGCAAAGCGGTTGATGTAATAGCTGCCCAGACTAGCGAGAAAGAAGCCAATAAAGAGCGCGCCAAAGCTAATCCACGACCAATACAGCTGCAGAAATCCCATAAAACCCGGCTGAATTGGATCGAGGGGCGAGATCCAGGTCGGCACGAAGCTGGCCAGCAGACCGACGAAGAGCACGGCCATGCCGGCCAGGCTCAACCGGCGACCACGAGATTCCTTTTGTTTGATTTCGGTCAAATTCCGATAGACTTTCATGCTGATTTGGTCCTCACAGTTGTGCTCCTAACGATTTTGGCCCACACAATATGGGTGACAGCCCAATGCATAGGGTTGTCACCCAAAAACGAAGACGAGAAATCTGACCACGAAATGGCCCGGACTTGAGCTAGGCTGCGTTCTTCGTGTCTGCTGCCACGGTCATTGAGGCGTGCGCGGCTTCGGTCTCCACGATACCGCGTTGGATTTTGCCCAGGATATCCTGCTCGATAGATTGTTTGGCCACCCGGATGGCATGGCGAATGGCGAATGGGTTGCTGCGACCATGGGCGACCACGACGATACCCGAAAGCCCGAGCAGCACCGCGCCGCCGTAGTGGCTATCGTCCATCCGTTCACGGACACGGCCAAGAGCGCGGCGGGCCAAGAGCGCGCCGAACAGGGCTAAGGGACTCTTTTTGATTTCCTCGGTAATCACCTGCGTCATGAGCCGGGCCGTTGTCTCAGCGGTCTTGACAAAGATGTTGCCCGTAAAGCCGTCGGTTACTACGACATCGGCCACACCGGTAGGGATTTCTTTGCTTTCGATATTGCCGGCGAAATTGATCGTCGGTGTCTGCTCGAGGAGCTTGTAGCTCTCAATCACCAGCTGATTCCCTTTGCCCGCCTCTTCGCCGTTGCTGAGGATACGCACATTGGGCTGCGCGATATCCATGACGTGGCGGGCGTAGATGGAGCCCATGATGGCAAATTGCTGTATATGCTCAGGCCGGACATCAGCATTGGCTCCTATATCCAGAATCAGACAGGCGCCCCGCAGGGTCGGGAACGGGCCAATCAGGGCGGGTCGCAAGATACCGCGCACGCGGCCGATGTGCAAGATGCCGGCGGCCATGGCGCCGCCCGTGTTGCCCGCCGACACAAAGGCATCGACCTGGCCTTGCTTGACCAGCTTGCAGCCGATGACCATGGAGCTGTCCGGCTTGGCGCGCACGGCTGTGGCCGGCCTGTCGTCCATCTCAATCACCTGGCTGGCCGGGATCACCGGGAGACTCAAACCCGCGGTCTTATGTTTTTTCAGTTCCGTTTCGATGACGTCTGGTTTGCCAACCAGGGACACGGTGATTTTGTATCGGCGGGCGGCGTCGACGGCACCTTCTACAATCGCTTGAGGAGCGTGATCGCCCCCCATCGCATCAAGCGCAATATTCATAGCGTCAGTCCGTCTGCTCTCTGTGTCAGATTCCAAGATCGGCTGGACAGGCTGCCAGGCCGACGACTCCTGGGCCCGCCAGTGCGGCAATTGCGGGGCCAATATCAGTATAATGGGCTTCCCGAATGTTGAGGACCTTCTGCGCGTCCTGCAACAGGGTTTCGACATCGGCGCGGGCATTGGCATGCAACATGCCGGCATAGATAGGGCGATCGCCGTAATGCTTATGGATACGATCAATCACCTCTTGCATAGAGCGCCGGCGTCCGCGTACACGGGCAATGACTGCAGCGCCGCCATCCCAAAGCTCCAGAATTGGCTTCACCTGAAGCAGATCGCCGACCCCTGCCTGCAGGTTACTCACCCGGCCACTGCGCGCCACGTATTTTAGCGTTTCCAGGGCCGCATAGCCAATGACATCTTCGCGCAGTTTTGACATGGTTTCGACAAACTCGTCATGCGTCACGCCGCGGGCCAGCAGCCGCGCAGCAAGGATGGCCTGCCAGCCACTGCCCATGCTCACGCTACGGGAATCCCACATTGTGAAGCGCTCAGCGCCAAATTCCTGGCTTGCCATCTGGGCCGAACGGAAGGTGCCAGAGAGTTTGCTGGTTACCGTGATGACGAAGATATGAACTGCGCCCTCATCGAAGGCTTGCCGGTAGATCTCGGCGAAGTAGCTGGGCGGAGGCTGGCTTGTCGTCGGCAATACCTTGCTGGTGGCCAGCTTCTCATAGAATGCCTCTTCCGAGAGATCGTATTTGTTGCGGTACGACTCCTGGCCAAAGATAACCAGCGTCGGCACCTCGAACATACGATAGCGCGCAAGCAGCTCGACCGGCACGTTGCTGCTCGTGTCCACGACGATACGCGTATTCTCGGCCGTTAGCGTCTCTGGCACGGTGCTCATGAATCATCCCCCACTGTTCCATCCCCCTGTCCGGCCGAGGCACGCAGCAGCTGCATAGCCGCCGGCAATTGCGGCAACAGATCCGATGCAACCACGCCTGCAGCGCCGATTTGGTGCTCACAACGCACACCAGCCATACCGTGGAGCCATGCACCCAGACATGCTGCCCGAAACGGATCGAGCCCCTGCGCCAGAAGACCGCCAATGAGACCTGACAATACGTCACCGCTGCCTGCCGTTGCCAGCGCGGGTGTGGCCACTGGGAGGACAGCCAGTTCACCCGTGGGCGCGGCCACCACTGTGTACGGACCCTTCAGCAGAACGACACATCCCCAGGTGACCGCCTTTTCCTTCGCCACTTCCCAGCGTCGCGCCACGATATCACGCACGGGCAGACCGGTCAGCCGCCCCATTTCGGCCGGATGGGGTGTCAACACGCACGCTTGGGGCAGGCGCAACCACCAGCCGTCGATCTGGGCCAGACAATTGAGCGCGTCAGCATCGAAGAGCGTAGGTGGCAGCTTCATGTCCAGCAGGTTTTGGATAAAGGCTCGCACCGGCGGCACGTTGCCGAGACCGCAACCCACGACAAGTGCATCATAACCTGGCAGGGCAGCACCAAGTCTCCCTGCCGCGGCGCCATCGACGTATCCTATATAGTTTCCCTCCGCTTGAGGCAGAAGCACATATGTTGGCTCGGGCAACTTGGCCGCAACGAGCGACCAGACGGGACGGATCAACGCACCGGTTACAAGCCCTGCGCCGGCGCGTCCGGCCGCGGCGCAGGCCAGATAGGGGGCACCGGGAAAAGACTCGCTACCCACCGCCAGCATGATCTTGCCAAAAGTACCTTTGTGGCTGTTACGGGTCCGATCTGGCAACCAATCGCGCACTACGTCGGGGCCCAGGGCAAATGTCCGCACGGCGGCGGACAGCGCCGGATCGATACCAATATCCGCCACCTCGAGCCTGCCCACATAGCCGGCTGCGGGGAACTGATAGTGCCCCAGCTTGGCATGCGCGAAAGTCACCGTCAGGTCAGGCGCCAGCGTATGCGGGCTGATCTCCCCCGTGTCGCAGTTCATACCGCTGGCACAGTCCACCGCGACCACATGAAAGTGCTGGGTGCGCTGCCGGTCAGCGACGATGGCAAGCAGGTCGGCAAGTTGGCCGCTGATAGGCCGGCTGGCGCCAGTGCCCAGCAACGCGTCGACCACCACCGATGAATCGAGCCATGAGTGCAGGCAAGCAAAGCCATGATCGTCGTCGGCATGGGCAGTGGGCACATTCATCGTCGCTAAGCGGCCGAAATGACCTTCATAGTCATGCTCGGCATCGGTGCGCCGTTTCCAGAGGTAGACACGAACATTGGCGCCGGCTTCATGGAGATAGCGGGCACAGACCAGGCCATCCCCACCATTGTTGCCAGGGCCAGCGAGAATCAAGCATGAGACACGGCCATACTGGGCAAGAATCGTTGCAGCTGTCTTCTGGCCGGCAATCTCCATCATATTTGCATAGGAGTGGCCGCGGGCGTCCGCGGCGCGTTCCAACGCCACCATCTCAGCAACAGAGACGATCCGATGATGGGCCGGAATGTCGATCGTATGCGGAGCACTCATTGCGCGTGTACCAGAGTAGAGTCCCTTAGCGGCAGACCCCTGTGTATCAAGTACCGGAAATCTCCGGTGGTGGCGGGGCCAGGTTCATCTCCTGTAGCAGGCCGACTAACGCATAATTATGACTTAAGGCCAGCATGCCAGGCAACAACAGAATAACCGGCACCACCAGCGCAATGCTCAGCGCTACCAACACGACCTGGAAGATGAGCATTAGGATTGAGTAGAGTGGATGGCGAAAGGACAGCAAAAAGGCGTTGCGCAACACGAGCGTGGTGCTGGGCTCCGTCTGCTGCCAGAAGAGGGGATAGAAGTATTGGGCAGCCAAGAAGAAGAGCAGCGTGATCCAAAACATCACAACCCCCAACACGACGAGCCAGCCGCCCTGCTGCAGGTAGAAAGTAATACTAAAGAGCATGATGGGGGGCGCGATGAGCACCAGAAGCCAGAGGACGACACCTCGACCCAGGTGCTTCCTGGCACCCTCCCAGAAGAAGCCAAAATCGACGCGTTTATAGTTGGCCATGCGATTGGCGACATGATTAAGGCCTACCCAAGTCATGGGCGCCGTGACCACAAGCATGGTGCCGATCCACCAAACGACGCTAAGCATTACGATTAAGAAGAGCTCATCATAGACACCCTTAAGGGTGCGCCCCATGATCTGAAACGCTTTCATAGGCGATGATTATAGCACAAGGCAGGTGCTACCTCCTTGGCAGCCGCACGAAAGCGACAATGGAATAAATCGCGCAGCGCGGCCTGAGGGTCAACCGGGACGGTGCTCGATGCAGCCATACGTCTACACTCCCCAGTTCGTGACAAAGTGCACCAGCGTATGGAGCATGTTGTCGAAGACGGAAAGGCGCGCGACCTCAAAACCATGGCTGTTTTGGCGGACCTGGCCGAAGCAGGCAGCCCGCGGCGCCAGACCAGCTGCATACACCATGCTGGCGTCGCTGGCGCTGACGTCATATGCGACTGGCTGGAGCTCGGTGCCCGCGGCACGCGCTGCCGCACACAGGTCCTGCACCAGCCGCGGGTCATAGGGCGCCAACCGATCCGTGGTCCAGATGCCTGGGCGGCCGTCTAGCTCCAGTGGCGCCCCAGGCGTCATGGGACAGCCATCGATGGCAATGAAGAGATCGGGACGTTCGCGCGCCGCCAGGACCTTGGCGCCCATGCCGCCTACTTCTTCGCACACAGTGAAGGCAATCAATGCCGGCTGCATGGGCTGCTCACCCGTTTCGCGTAAAAACCGCAGCAGGCGCAGCAGCGTGACGACGCCCATGCGGTCGTCGAAAGTCCAGGCGCCCACGAGTGGGTCCGCTTCATCGCCGAAGATGATTGGCCCACAAATGCTACGGGACGGCACCACGGGCGTCCCTGGCCGCACACCGGCGGCTGCCAACTGTGCAGGTGCAAGGCCAGTGAGCACCCGGACATCTTCCCATTCAATGGTCCGCTGGCCTGCGCCGTGCCCCGCGCCCATGGAGAGTACACCATCGATGCTGCGCTCATCCCCCATGATGACGAGCGGCGTCTCACCCAACTTCCACGGAAAGAGACCGCCGGATCGGATAAGCCGCAAGGTGCCATCCGGTTCTATACGCTGCACCACGGCCGCGATCTCGTCCATGTGTGCAGCGTAGCAGACAACAGGTCCGCCGGCCGCACGCCCGGGCAGCCGTACCAGCAGATTTCCGGCCTGATCACTCTCGACGTCATAGCCCAGATCAGTGACCTGCTTGCGCACAACCGCGGCCAGGGCCGTCTCCCAACCCGACGGCGAGGGTACCGCAAGCAGTTGAGAAAAGAGAGACAAGGCGGGATGGTCTTGATGGTTCATCAATTCTCCTCTCCACAACACATAACCATAGAGTCAGGTAGGTACAACGTCACCACAGCCGGTTACCGGGCGGGCGCCCAGCCACCCTTCTGTGCCGGCCGTAACTGCCCATCTTCAATTGCCGGCCTCGAGCGGGCCGAGATCGATGGCATTGTTAGAATATGGCTGGCCGTCGCCAGCCGTCGCCGCTAGCCGCTGGCCCGTCGCTGGATCGTACATCCCGGCAAGGAGCCGGTACTCTCCGGACAGCAGATCGGGCGGTAGTTCTAGCGTGTGGGTGTCCACAACCACTTCCCCCTCGACCCAACGATCGGTGCCGTAACCACCAGCCGGCAAGGCGTCGGACTGCGCCACAATCGTCCCTGCCGGGTCAATCATGTGCACAAAGACCTTGTCGCTAGCCGCGGTGGGCGCCTGGGCCTGCCACACCAGGGTAACCGTCAGGACACCGCTCTCCTGCACGACATCGGCACCGTGGAGGCGGATGGAATCGCCCAGCATGGCGTCGAGCTGCCGTTGAACAGGCGGTAAATCGTACTGGCGCGAGGCGGGCGCCACAGTGAGCGCCGCAAACGGCTGGTCGTATTCGGCTGTGGTCAGATGAAGGAGATAGTCGCCCGGCAACGTGGATGACGGCAGACGCAGCTCGAGCCGGCGACAAAGCACTTCACCTTCGCGCCAGGTAGCGCCCGGCGCCAGCGCGCCTGCCCACAGGGGCACACGCGTGCCATCTCCCACCAGGCTCAACTCCGAGGCCAGGTCGTCGTGCGCGCCATTGCTAAGGAGATAGAGGTCGAGGGTCAGCGGTGCGCCGGGTTCGATCT
>JACFMY010000025.1:3008-8124 GCA_019455155.1 Caldilineaceae bacterium | reverse complement strand
AAAACCGGTGAGCGACAGAAAAAGCGCGAGGGGGATATTGCGCCCCTCTGGCGGCTGGATCGCGGAGACGGGCGCGGACTCCCAGGGCACCTCCATCTCGCCGGCAAACGCCACGTCGCCGGCCGCGTCCGCACGGGGCCGGCGTTGGCCGTCGGCCAGATACTCGTACCAGCCCGTGAGGACACGGACAGTCTGGCCGCCACTGCACGGATCGAGCAGATCGGGCGTGAACTGTTGTGCGATCCGTTCCCCAGGTGTCCACGAGGGTGTGCGGTAGAGCCCGTTGCCGGGCAACTTATCGGCCTGGGCCACGCGGCGGTTTCGCCGGTCGACCAAATGTACAAATGCGGTCAGGTCACGATAGGTTCTGGCCTCCGCGCGCCAGAACAATGTGACCCTCCCATCCACCGCGTGCATGCCGATCAATGTGGGCCCGTCGTCAAAACGGGCCTCTAGCTCCTGGTCCGGCGCCCAATCGCCGGGCCAGGTGGCGGCCAGGTCCGGGGTAAGCTGAACGACGGCAAGCAGCGGGCGGCCAAATCGATCGTTCACTAGCGCTGGCTCCACACCCCAGCGCTCGCCCACGTCTTCGGCATAGTCCAGTTGTTCTGCGGGATAGGCATAGATTGCGCCTTTGCCCGGCTGAGGCAACACGATTGTCTCCGTTGCGTCGAGAGATTTGATGCGGCTATCACGTAGATAGGCGACCGTTGCATGCTCGGACCAGAGCGGTGACAGATAGATGCTGTTTTGATCAGCCCGCTCCTTAAGCCAGTTGATCGCGTCCACCTTGTCGGCATCGTACACATAGTAGACCTCGCGATATGCCGGAAAGCGGACGAAATAGTCGTACACAGTGATGGACAGGCTCGAAACCAAAAGCAGGCCGGCCACTGCGAAAGCGCCTGTGGCCGGAAGTTGGGGCCGCGTGACCAGCCACGCCAGCCCCAATCCAGGCGCCAGCATCACGGGCGGCACTGCGGCCAACGTGCGTGAGTAATTTGGCGCCGCCTCGCTGAACACCGACGGCGCCAGCATGATTGCTGCCCACAACAGCATCAGGAACAGGGCGTCCTGATCTGAGTCGGACCGTGCCTGCTTGCGGCCAATGAGCCGCCAAAACCAGACCGCAACCCCCACATAAAAGACCGCGGCCATAAACCAGTCGAAGACCGGCCGGCCGGCAATGCCATGGGCCCATTCCATGTCACCGTCGAAGCTAAACATTCCCAACACGCGCAGGACATTCAAGGCGAGTAGGAGCGCGGGCGAGCGGTCACCGCTCACACGGTCCGCGAAGACCGAAACCTCCGATGCGTGGCCCAAAAAGAATTCAGGATGGCGCACGAACTCCAGCCCAAGGGGCAAGAATACCACCAGGGCCGCGGCCCCGGCCACCAGGAGCCCAGCTATCGGGTTGTCCAGGAGGGCGCCCCGCCGTAACGGACGGCGTTCCGGGTAGCGCCAGAGCAGCCAGAGAGCATAAAGGCCCAGCACCAGAGGCGCCAGCCGGCCAGTAGGATTGTTCCACACACCCAGCCCGGCCAGTATGCCGCTGGCTATGAAGGCGACTGCCCGGATCCGGCTAGACTCGCCATGCCCACCCAGAAGAGGCCAAAGACCCCGCTGAAAATCAAGGGCATAAGAATGATACGGATGCCGTAGTGGCTGAAATGAATATGCCAGTAGCTAAGGGCCAGCGCGAGCGCCGTAAAGGCCGCCAACAGCTGGCTGTGGCGCTGAAAGAGGCGCCGCACCATCAGATAGACGGCAGGGATGGTCAGCACACCTGCCAGAGCGGACGCGAGCCGGAGCGTATAGAGGTTCAGGCCCAAGAGCGCGCCCAGCACCGCCTGGTAGTAGGTATAGAGCACCTCGCGCCCACCATTGGCTGGCAAAAAGAGTGGACGGTTGCCCGCCAAAACCTGCTCAGCATCGATGGCGTTGAAGGCCTCATCGAACTGGGGACCTGGCGGCACCACGCCCAGCTGGTAGAAACGCAGCGCGGCGGCCACGAGTGTGATGGAAATGAGAAGCAGCCAGTCCCGTCTGGTCATAGGGCAATGGTCGAGAGCTGAAGCAGGTCGCCAAACAGCGCGCCCGTCCCAGCATCGTAAAGGCCGGCCATGACATGGTAAACCCCCGGCGCCAGGTTCCCCGGGAGGGGCAGGGCCATGTAGCCGGGTTTGACATCGCCCGCGTTCCAGGTCGTAGGGGGCAACAGCGTGCCGATGGGTAACTCGTCACGTTGGGCCACGATCCGGCCGTCCGCGTCCGTGAGCCGGAGGGTCACTCGATAGTCAAGCGAAGGCTTCTGTTCCGCCTGCCACAGGAGCTCGACCAACACGAAACCGTAACCAATGTCTTTGTCCACCACCGGCGAAACCGCCGCGCGCTGCAGGCGCAGATCGTCGTTGAACAATACATCTGGAACGGTGTTCGTCGCAGACGGCACGAAGTGGGGGCTCACAAAGCGGCAGAGGTAGACGTCGAGCCAGCGCCAGCACTCCTCTTTGTAGGCCACCGCCGTCAGATATTTCGGCACAAACTCACCGGGGTCAACCTCGTTCTCCGCAGTCACGACCAGCCAGAGGGCAGGAGCAGCTTGAAGCAGCGCCTGAATCTGGCCGTCCATTTCCTCGGGTACGACCAGAGGTGCGGTCACCGGCCAGTAGGGCGGCAGATCAAGCGCCGGCGCAGTGGCATAGCTCCAGCTGGCAGGCAGGTAGTATTTGGCAAGAAGATGCTGGCGGGGCGCGTAGAGCATGACAGCTTCCTCAGGCTGGCGATGTTCCTGCAGGAAGCGGGCCATCTCCCGGTATTCGCTCTTGTGGTACGGACCGAAGTAATAGCCCAGACCTGGTACGGCTACGGCGAGCGCCAATGCGGCGCCGGCTACACCTAAAAGGAAGTGCCGCCGGCCAAGGAACGCAATACCGGCGCCCGCGAGCAGATACAGGGACGGCACGATAAATAGAATATAGCGGGCGGCTAACGAGCGAAAGAGGAGCGCGCTAACGGCTAACGGCGTCAGCACGATCAAGGCTACGAGCCAGCTCCAGGGCACGCGCTGCGCTCGATCCCTCCAAAGCAAGACGCCCAGTCCCAGCGCTGCGGGCAACAGCAGCAGATAGCTCCAAACCGCATAGTCGGGTTGCCAGCGGATTCCGCCGAAGGCCAGGTCACGCCACAAGCCATCAAGGAAGCGCCAGGCTGTGGGGGCAGAGCCCTGGCCAATTCCACCTGTAATGATGGCATATGTCTCACGAAAACCAGGTGCCAAGAGCATCCACAAAGAAATCGGGACGACCGACAACACGCACGCTCCAAGCCACCAGGCCAGACGCGCGGCCAGCGTCCGCTCGCGGAGCCAGACTAGCAGCAGAAAGAGCCCTTCGACGGCGACCAACAACAGGGAATAGTAGTGATAACCGGTCATGAGCCAGTTGATCAAGGCGAAGGTGACGGCATTGGCCATGCCTGGCCTTTGTACCAATGGGCGGAGCGCAAGCAGTGAGAGCAGCGCCAGCACCACAACCAGCGTATACATACGCGCTTCCTGGCTGTAGAGGACCAGTATGGGCGACGTGGAGACGAGAAAAGCAGCCAGCAGCGCCATGGTGGGCCCGTGCGGCCAGAGCCGTTTCACCCACAGCCAGGTCAACGGGATGGCAGCGGTACCTGCCAGCGCAGGGAGCAAGCGCAGCATGGCTTCACTCTGGCCAAAGAGCGCTGACCACAAATACATGGTTAGCTGCCACAGGGGAGGATGCTCGAACGCGGCATCCCAATGGAAATAGACGATTTCTGCTGGCGTAGCCCGGGCCATGAGCGCGGTCGCCGCCTCGTCGTAGGCAAGCCCCTTGGCGCCCAACGCTAACAAGCGCACGACGAGCCCGGCCAATACAATCAACGCCAGGAGAATCTGTTCCGTACGCGGGGATAGTCGAGCTGATACATGCATACAGACAGCCATTGTACCCTCTTTGGGGGCATTCTCCCTAGCCATGGACATGTCTGATTGCAATAGAATGCTGCGGTTATGGCGCATGGATCAGTGGGGCAACCCGATCTACTACAGGGCTTCAGCTTCGTTGCCCTACCCGCGCGCCGTTCAAGGGACGGGCTGCGTACTGATAGTTGTGAGATGATTGGGTCACGGCTGGTGCGATGGGAGGTACCGGCGAGACAGCAGCAGGCCGGCCATCGACAGGTAGAAGCAATGGCCAGGCCCATGTGAAACGATGTGGCGGCAGTTTGTCTAGATGCCTATCTGCACCGACAATAGAGAAAGGCTCACCCGCAGAGGGACGGCCAGCAAGCCTCCTAAGCTGATAAACATACAGCCAGGCAGATTGCGGCCGTGGTGCAGCGCTTTCTCTAGAGGGAGCCAGAGGGTATCTGTTTTTCAGCGACGACCGTTTTTCAGCGGCCGGAGGACATAGAAACTGGAGTTATCGCATGGCAGCTCTATCGAAGCAAAAGGGACCCAATTGGCGCATACTCGTGGTGGCGATTCTTGTGGTCACGCTGGTCGGCGCCGTAGTGGTGACGCTGGCGCCGCTGAACGCACCGGTTCTGGCGCAGAGCGGCACCGATGAGGGCCAGCTTGCCGTGGTTGGGTTGGACGGCGCCGTACTCTACGATGCGCCTGGCGGGAAGGAGATCGGAACAGTTCCGGCGGGAGACGTGCTGACAGCCATTGCCCGCTCCGAAGACAGCGCGTATATTCAGCTCTTGTTGGAAGGCGGCAGCACAGGTTGGGTAAAGGTATCCAGCATAGTCGTGCTACGGCCACAGGCGCTGCCGGTCGTGACTATCAAACCGACGTCGACGCCGACGCCGACACCGCTCCCGCCGACACCCACACCCACACCCACGCTTACGCCAACCCCGACGCCGGTGCCACCCACACCGACGCCGACCCCGCGTCCCCCGACAGCGACGCCAACCCAGACGGCTACACCCACCGCCGTCCCACCCAGGAGCGGGGCGATACAGCCGGCAGCGACCGTGGGGGGGGGGGGCGCGACGCAGGGGAGACCGGCACCAGCAGACGCCGCGGAGAGGGGGGGGTTTTGGGTGGGGGGGGCGGATGGGGGGGCGGCCCGCCGTT
>JACFMY010000025.1:0-2998 GCA_019455155.1 Caldilineaceae bacterium | reverse complement strand
CGACCGTCGCGTCGGCCGCCGCGACGCTTGCCACACCGGCAGCAGCTGCCGGCGCTGCTAGCGTGGTTGTACCTGTGGAGGGTGGGCTGACGGTGCTGGCCGTGGCGAGAGCGAATGGTGCGACTCTCTACGCGGCCCCTAACGGCAGCGCGCATGCTTCGTTACTGCCGGCTACCGCGCTGACAGCCTCGGCCCGCGACGCCAGCAGCCAATGGATCTATGTGACGTCAACGGACGGCGCTCAGGGATGGGCAAAGATCAGCGAGCTGGTCATATTTGGCGTCGAGGAGCTGGCCGTCTTCGAGGGTAGCGTCCCTGAACCGGCGGCAATTGTCGCTACAACAGATGACGCGGCTCCTGCTGAGGCCGCGGCAGCTGCGGTCGAGGCCGGCGTAACAGAAACGACCGTGGAGGCAACCCCTGAAACAAGCGAAGCCGCCGCCGTGCCGCCTGCGAGCGAGACTGTCGCCGGCACTGCCAACGTGTCTGGCGCGCGGCTAAACATTCGCTCTGGCCCCGGGCAGGATTACCGGATTATCGGCAAAGCGTCCCCTGGAGAAGAGCTGGCAATTGCCGCACGCACGGGCGATGGGGAATGGCTCCAGGTCCGGCGTGCGAACCTGCCCAATGGTTTCGGCTGGGTAGCCGCCACGCTGGTCCAGCTCGAAAGCGAGGTAGGCGACCTGCCAGTCTCGGATGAGATCAGCAGCGGACCGCCTACTGCCGTGCCCGCGGCCACGCCCGTCCCAACGGCGGTACCGGCGGCGGGACTGCAACCAGCAACGCCAGCAGCCCCAGCCACTGTCGAGCGTACGGGCAGCACCGGTCTCACCGGCACGCTGGTCTTTCAGGATGGGCTGGGCAGCCTCTACGTCTATGATCTAGGCCGGGGCGAAGTGCGCCGGCTTACCAACGGCTTTGACCCCGATGCCAGCCGTGACGGCTCCAAGGTGATCTTCACCCGTGGCGGGGCCATCTATGCGATCAACACCGATGGCAGCGGGCTGCGCGAGGTCTACAGCGGCAGCGAACTCATCACGTCGCCCAAGTGGAGTCCTGACGGCGAATGGATCGTCTTCAGCCGGCTGTTGGGTACGTACAAATGTTTCAACACCGAATTCTTGGGCTGTGTGACCCTGGTGGAGTTGGGCGCAATGTTCCCGCAGATTCCGCCTCAGTTTCTGGACAAGCTGGTCTCCAGTGAGGACCGAATCGAGCTACCGAACTACGGCATCAGCCGTATCAACGCCAGCGGCAAGGAGTTCCGCGATCTGAACGCCCTGGACTCAGCGCAAGCGCCGGATTGGAACGAGGACGGCATTGTCTACCAATCAAAGGCTGGGGTGGAGGTCACCGCGGATACGCCGGATGGGCAGACACGCTCCGTTCTGCACGACAAATGGGACTGGGACCCTGACTGGCAACCCAATGGGGGCCGTGTTGTCTTCCAGTCGCGGGAAGGGCCACACTGGGAAATCTGGAGCATGAACCCGGACGGCTCTGGTCTCGTAGCCCTGACCAAACCCGAAACCACATTGGTGGATCAGTTGCCCAGCAATGTCTCGCCAGCCTGGAGCCCCGATGGCAAGTATGTCGTCTACGTCAGTAATCGAGACGAAAACGAAGATGCAGGCCCCTGGCGTCTTTGGGTGATGAACGCCGACGGTAGCAACAAACGACCACTTCCCGTGAAGATTCCCATCAGCTACGGCTTTGGCAGCGAGCAGATGGTGAGTTGGGGCCAGTAAAACCGGGGAGATCGAAGAAGCGTTTAAGAAAGCTGGCTGGGGTGAGCCCATCATGTTTGGAGATGGGCTCACCCCAGCCAGCTTAGTTTTCTGGTCACTCTTTCACGCAGTCAGTCCCAGACCCGCTACCCGTCAAGAGATGTCTTTCTCCACAAAGATCACGTTACTGCCGGGAACCTTGCTGAACTCGAAGCCAAGTTTCTGACAGACACGGCGCATACCCTCGTTTTCCGGCAAGACTTCGGCAACGACACGCTCGAGTTTCTCATCCCGCCCAATCTGAAGCAGCCGGGTGAGGAGCTCAGTCCCGAGACCAGTCCGCTGGTAATTGTCGCTGATGAGGATGGCGAACTCGCCGTCGTTGGATCCCTGGAGCTTGGTCAACTGCCCCATCCCTACAATCTGCAAACGGCCGCGCTCATCTGCGCGCTCGGCGACGAGGGCGATCTCCCGATCGTAGTCGACAAAACAGAGCGTTGCCAGCTGCTCGTGGGAAATGAGCTGTGCCGGCGACACTGGATGGAAATAGCGCAGATAGATGCTGTATGGCGAGAGCGTCCGGTTAAACGAGGCCATGAGCGGCTCGTCTTCAGGACGGATCGGCCGGATGAACACTTCCTCCCCGTTCTGGCAGGTGAAGGGGGCGCTGTAGCGCGTTGGGTACGGACGAATGGCTGTCGTGGGCAGATCCTCTTCTTCCGTAGTCGGGTTGTGCAAGACAATCCGGGCGTCCAGCGCAATGATGTGTTCGTGGGAAGCCAACAATGGGTTGATGTCGATCTCTCTGATCCAACGCTGCTCCACCACCAACTGGCTGAAGCGCACCATGAGCCGCGCCAGCGCTTCCGTATCCACGGGCCTCCGGCCACGGATCCCTTGCAGCGCATCCCAGACCTTTGTCTGTTCCATCATGCGCCGGGCCAGCGTCGTGTTAAGGGGCGGCAAGGCCAGGGCGCGATCCTTATAGACCTCTACGAGCACGCCGCCCGTGCCAAAGAGGAGCACCGGTCCGAACTGCTCATCCAGACTGCTGCCAATGATAAGCTCGTAGCCGTCTAGCTTCATCATCGGCTGCACCGTGACGCCCTGAAAATCTGCGGGGCTGTGACGCTCTGTGACTGCAGCGCGGATCGTCTCAAAGGCGCGCCGGACATCGTCCTCATCCTGCAAGTTCAGCTGTACGCCCTGCACGTCCGATTTGTGGGTGATAGTCTCTGAGTTGAGCTTCAGCACCACCGGATAGCCAATCG
>JACFMY010000619.1 GCA_019455155.1 Caldilineaceae bacterium | reverse complement strand
CTTTAGTCGCTGTGGACAGGTGAAGAACGAATAGATTCGTTACTACCGGATAGCTAAAGAATGACGATTGACAGAGCACTAGAGACGCTGTTCTTTGCCGGCCGCGCTCGCAAGCGACAGGCCAGCAAGGTAGGCCGTGATCAGGCGGCGGAAGCTCTCATCCAGGTCGACGGGCATTTTGAAACCCTCGACGCTTTCCAGGGTCGTGAAACCGTGGAGCACCGCGCGCAGGCCCCGCACGCCATGAATGGCGTCATCCCCCTGCACACCGTACGACGCAAAGATCAGCAACAACATCTGCAGCAGCTCCTGGGCCAGCGCGCCGAGCACAACATCGTCGGGACTGGGCGCACGCAGGGTCAGGGGGTAGAAGCCGGGATGCTCCTGCGCAAAGCGCCGGTAAGCCGCCGCCACCGCCAGCAATGCCTCACGCCCAACCGTGCCCGCGGCCGCGCTCCGCAGACGGACAATCAGCTCCTGCATGGCATAAACAGCCAGGGCATGGTGCAGATCGTCGAGGCTGGCAATGTGGTTATAGAGCGACGGCACACGAATATCCAGCGTAGCCGCCAGCGCGGTTAGGGTAACCTCCTGGATGCTGCCCGCGGCGTCGGCCATGATCGCGGCCTGCTCGACGACGCTCTGTCGATCCAACCGTCTGCGCTTAACCATTGATCTTCCCCTGTGCCTCCGCAATGGCCGCGTCCATACCGGCAAGTGGCTCATCCAACATGGGCCCGTGGCCCACTGCCAGCCGCGCCGGCTTCAGATCCCGCAGCGCCATGGCGCTCTTTAGGGCCGTGGGCAAGTGCCAGGTGGCCAGAGCCGGAAAGGGGAAGAGCCAGCGCATGACACCGGCCACAGCAATGCCGGCTTTGGTCTGGAAGGCATCGCCCGCAATCAGCGACCCGTCCCGTTCGTCAAAAAACGCAACATGGTCCGGGGTATGGCCTGGGGCCGCTACCACGCGCAGCGAGCCAAGCGAGTCCCCGGGCACGAGCCAGCGCGTCGGCTGCGTACTGCGGATGACAAACGAACCCCGCAGCTTCGCCTGCGGCTCCTCCTCATACAGCGCCAGGTTCCCTTGCAGGAAATCGGCCGTGCGCCGCGTGAACGCGATCTCGATGCCGGGCAGCTGCCGGGCCAGATCGTCGAGCGAGCCTACATGGTCGCCGTGGGCGTGGGTCAAGGCGATGCGGGTGATGGGCAGGCCAACGGTGCGCGCAGCCTGCAGAATCGAGGCCGCGCTGCCCGCAAAGCCGGTATCCACCAGCGTCAGGCCGTCCTCCTCGCGCACCAGGTAGCAGTTGAAGGCGCCGAATCTCGTTACTTGCCAGAGATACTCACCATGTCGTGTAACGCTCACTGTGAAATCCCTCCTCACTAACTACTGTAGCACAATACCTAATGGTTATATTTTATACACTAATATCTTTAGTTTGTCAAGAGGCAGTTTCATTTCGAATCCGCGTTTCATCGCCTTTGCTGGCGAATGCCCGCGGAAGGTTCTTTGCATGGGGGTTCCTGTGCCGGCGGAAGGGGTTGACGCGCGGAAGAATTGGGGTAGACTTGCGTTCACATAGGGCCGGAAGGCTCAACACTGGTTTGCCAGCCTTGCTGCGAGGAGACGCCGTGCCACATTCCCTAGCCACCGTCGCGCTGCTTGTGCGCGAGTACGACGAAGCCATTGCCTTCTTCACCACCGCCCTGCGTTTCCAGCTCGTGGAAGACACCCCCATGACGGAGCACAAGCGCTGGGTCATCGCCTCGCCCCCAGGGGACGGAGGCGCCAATTTGCTGCTGGCCAGGGCGGTGGGGGATGAGCAGCTGGCGGCGGTGGGCAACCAGGCAGGCGGGCGCGTCTTCCTGTTTCTGCACACTACGGACTTCTGGGGCGACTACCGCCACATGCAGGCGCACGGCGTCCGCTTCGTCGAGCAGCCCCGGCAGGAGCCATACGGGCTTGTCGTTGTATTCTTGGATCTCTACGGCAACCGGTGGGATCTCATTGAGCCGGGACAATCGCTTGAGGAATCTTGACCTGGATGACTGGATGGATCTGTTTTGAAGATGTCGCCACGTGAGAAACGTACAGGCATGGACAAGGTGGCTGAATATCACGAGTTGCTAGAGGCGGGACAATCTGCCTTGAAGAGCGCCCGGTGGGATGAGGCTCGTACCTGTTTCGAGAGGGCGTTACGCCTCCACGATACGGCAGAGGCGCACGACGGGTTAGGGATCGTGCTTTGGTGGCTCAACGAACTTGTGGCCGCGCATGACCATCGTACCGCGGCCTGCATGGGCTTTAAGCAACAGGGCGATCTGCGCCGGGCTGGTTTCATCGCGGCCTGGCTGGCGCGCGAGCAGGTGTTTCTCCACGGGAATTCGAGCGCCATGAACGGCTGGTTTGCCCACGCGGAGCGCCTGTTACGCAACGGAGAGGACTGTCCGGAGTATGGCTGGTTTGTGCTGCTGCGCGCGTCCATGAGTGCACCGCCCGTTCAGCTCCAAGAGACGGCGCTGGCAGTGGGGAAGATCGCGGCTACCTGGCAGGACAGCACGTTAGGAGCCGTGGCGCTCGCCTTCTTGGGTATGGCGCGCGTGAGCCTAGGAAACGTCGACGAGGGCATGTCCTCGCTTGACGAGGCGATGGCCGTAGCACTTAGCGGCGAAGTCGACAATCTGATGGCGATCAGCGAGATCTTTTGCGTCATGTTATCCGCATGTGAACTGGCCAGCGACCTTGTACGCTGCGAACAGTGGTGCCAGGCCGCAGCTGATTTTGCGCGGCGTTACGACTGTTCCTTCCTCTCCGCCTACTGCCGTACCACCTACGGTAGCCTGATGACCGCGACCGGCCGGTGGCAAGAGGCCGACTCGGCGTTACAGGATGCCATGGGCCTGTTCGCTGCCGGTCATCGCGGCCTGCGCGTCCATGCCCTCCTTAAGCTTGCCGACCTGCGT
>JACFMY010000024.1:13989-28597 GCA_019455155.1 Caldilineaceae bacterium | reverse complement strand
TGATAGAAGGCGCGAAGTGGTCTGATGGCGTTGAGTTCACCACGGAGGACGTCATGTTCCTGTGGGAAGACAACATCATGGATCCCAACGTCACCACGTGGACGAGCCCAAGCTTCTGGGAGGTCGAGGGCCAGCCCATCCAGCTGGAAGCGCTGGACGAGTACACGCTGAAATGGACCTTCCCGGTACCGTACCCCACCAAAGTACTGTACAACATGACCAACCTGAACTTTTCGCCGGGTCCGGCCCATATCCTGAAGCCCTTCCACCCGAAATATGGCGGCCAGGACTATCAGAGCTACCGCGACGCGCTGGCGCCGAACGCGCTGCCTGTCGTCACCATGGGGCCGTGGGTGCCGGTCGAATACAAGACCGACGAGTTCCTGGTCATGCGCCGCAACCCCTACTTCTACAAGGTAGACGCCAACGGCTGCCAGCTGCCATACCTGGACGAGGTACAGTTCACCTACTCCAAGACCGGTGCGACCCGTACGCTGAACACCATGGCAGGCACGGCCGACCATTCCAACGTCGAGAACATCGAGACAATGGACGAGACGGTGCGCCAGGCGCAGGCGCCGGACGCCACCTTCCGTGTTGAGTGGGGGCCCGAGACTCTGGGTTTCTCCATCCAGTTCAACCAGGCCAAGTTCGCGGGTGTGGAAGAGGACCGGGACCGTGCCGTGCGTGACCTGCTGCTGGACCCGCGCTTCCGCACGGCGGTTGCCTATGCCATCGACCGCGATGCCCTGGCCAAATCGATGACCAATGGTCCATTCTTCCGCGACTGGGCCGGCGGCCTCTTCCCAGGCTCAGCCTATTTTGACCGCGAGGCCGTGGTTTATTATCCCTACTCGCCCGAGAGCGCCCAGATGCTGTTGGCTGAGATCGGCTTGCAGGATACCAACGGTGACGGCACCCTCGAGTGGACCGATGGCCCCTTGGCAGGTCAGGATGTGGTCATCGGCCTGGAGGTGGGTGAAGACAACACGGCCGGCGCCAGCCTTGGCCCGGCCATCGTCGCTTTCCTGCAGGAGGTTGGCATCAAGGTGAATTTCCGCACATTGGCCGGCACCGCGATGACCGCCAACGAGCGCGCCGGCACGTGGGAGATGCGCATTGACCGTCCTGGCCAGGCCTGGGCCACGCCTAATGTACGCTGTAAGGACATTGCTCCTGCACGGGCTGACTTCCCCTGGCATCGTGTTGGCGAGCAGCCTGAAGAATATGCGGACTACGAGCAGCGCATGATCGAGATCTCCAACGAATTCTGCCTCGCCACGGACTTCGACACCGAATATGCGCTCATGTCGGAACTCAACGAGCTGCACACGGAGAACGTCTACTCGCTTGGGCTGATCACAGGCCGCTTCGGTCTGATGCTCAACAAGAATTTCAAGAACGTGCCCATCGGCACGCCTGCCTTCCTCTACCAGTGGGACGCCAACAACTACCTGGCGGAACAGATCTGGCTGGAGGCTGAGCACCGCACCGACCAGGGTCAGAGCGAGATCTATCCCGAGACTGTGCCGTTCTACGAAGGCTGTACTTACCAGACCGACGGCAATGTCTGCGTGGTAGGTCCGGAGTAGTAAGGAGTCATAGTGACCAGGGGATGGGCACAGCGGCCCATCCCCTGCAGTTCGAGTTGTCGGAAGCGAACGATGGTTCAACACAGGGGAGCAGAGATGCTGCTGAAGTCACCGGAAAAGTCCGGTTTCTCTGCACAGCCCTCCGGCCAACTTCGGTGGACCAGGCGTGATCTTGGCGCTTCTGTGTTGAACCGTCGTCTATCACTCCAGAAGTGGAGCTGCGAATGATCGGCTATGTGATCCGGCGCCTGCTCGCCAGCATCCCGCTACTCATCGGCATCAGTATCGTGTCGTTCATCATCATCCAGTTGCCGCCTGGTGATTTTGCCACCTCCTATGAGATAACGCTCATGAACCAGGGCAACATGTCCCGCCAGGAAGCGCAGGAGGCGGCGGACCGTTACCGCGCGCTCTATGGCCTGGACAAGCCTGTGTATGAGCAGTACCTCATCTGGATGAAGGGCATCGTCACGGAGGGCAAGTTCGGCTATTCCTTTGCCTACAAAAAAGATGTCGGTGAGCTGATCGCCGAACGCCTACCGCGCACCCTCTTCCTGGCGCTCACTGCCCACCTGATCTCCACCATCTTCGGGCTGCTGATCGGCATCTATTCTGCGACACACAAATACAGCTTAGGCGATAACCTCGCCACCGTATTCGCCTTTGTCGGCACATCTGTGCCACGCTTCTTCATGGCGCTGGTACTCGTGTACCTCATGGTCATTGAATGGAACTACCCCTTTATTGGACGCTATACCTCTCCCCAATACGCGTTCGCGCCCATGTCATGGGACAAATTCATTGATGTGCTGCGCTATGCCTGGCCCGTGATCCTCATTGCCGGGGTCGGCGGCATCGCCCGCAATATGCGCGTCATGCGCGGCAATCTCCTCGACAATCTGGGCGCCCAGTATGTAACAACCGCACGCTCTAAGGGGCTACGCGAGAACACGGTTGTGTACAAGCACGCGGTGCCCAACGCGCTGCATCCCATCATCATGTACCAGGGGACCGTGCTTCCCTACATGATTCAGGGCGAGTTGGAGGCAGCCATCGTTCTCAATATGCCGACGCTGGCGCCCATGTTCTACAGCTCGCTGGCGGTGCAGGATATCTATGTATCAGGCGGCTTTCTGATGGTCTATGCCGCGTTGCTGGTGGCAGGGAACCTGATTGCCGATATTGTCCTGGCGTTGGTGGATCCAAGAATCCGGCTTGGCTAGGCGAACCGACAATGGAAAAGGTGCTGGTACGTTATGACTGAAAGCATCCGCATCGAAGAACCGGACCGGGATCGAGATTTGGAGTACCCGTTCGCGGTCGAGGGTGAAGCGCTGGCAACCGATCAGGATCTGGCCGCGGTGCTACGCCGTTCGGCGCGGGGCCACGAGAGTTATGGCGCTCTGGTCTGGCGCAAGTTTCGCAAGAGCCGGGTGGCGATTGCCGGCGGTCTGATCGTCGTTAGCCTCTTTGTGCTGTCCATCTTTGCTGACTTTTTTTCACCCTATGACCCGATCAAGCTCAATATGGGGGAAGGCTTTATGCCGCCGACCCAATTGCACTTCATCGACGCAACCGGCCGGTTCCATGTCCAGCCCTTCATCTACAAACGGGTGCAGCAGCTGAACGCCGACATGACATCGGATTGGGTAGACGACACCAGCGTGCGTTATCCGGTGGTCTTCTTTGCCAAGGGCTGGCAATACAAGCTGTTTGGCCTGATCCCGACCAATATCCACCTCTACGGCGCGGCGGGCGACGCCAAAATCTATCTGCTGGGCACGGACCGCTTTGGCCGTGATATCTTTGGCCGCGCCGCGCTTGCCGGTCGCATTTCGCTGACCATGGCGCTTTTCGGCACCTTCATATCGGTGATTGTGGGCGCGGTGGTGGGCGTCTTCTCTGGCTACTATGGCGGGCAGATCGACAACTGGACGCAGCGCTTTGTGGAGTTCGTCCAGTCCTTTCCGCAGCTGCCCTTGTGGATGGCGCTGGCCGCGGTCATCCCCATCACCTGGGACCAGTTCGCGGTCTTTGTGACCATGTCCTTCATTTTCGCCCTGCTGAGCTGGACACTGCTCGCCCGCGAGGTGCGCGGCAAGGTTTTGTCGCTGCGTGAAACCGACTTTGTTCTCGCCGCGAAGGAAATGGGAGCCTCGGACGCGCGCATCATGTTCTCCCATCTGCTGCCCAATACGCTGAGCCACATCATTGTCGTGCTTACCCTGACCGTTCCCACCATCATTCTAGCCGAAAGTTTTCTTAGTTTTCTAGGAATCGGCATCCAGGAGCCGTTGGTGAGTTGGGGGACGATGATGCGCGACGCGCAAACGATCCAGACATTGGGCTTCAATCCGTGGATTGCCTCGTCCGTCTTTTTTATCATCGCCGCGGTGTTGGGTTTCAACTTCTTGGGCGATGGCTTGCGCGATGCGGCGGATCCGTACACAACCGATTGACATTTCCAGAGGCCGGTTGTTCTATGCCCCGGCGGCGCCCGGCACAGGGCGCCTGGTGGGACGTTCGGAGCAGCCAGCAAGCATGAGCGATAGCAGGCAGATTGGTTGATGATGAACAACGATACGATTCTGGAAGTCAAGAATTTGAAGCAGCATTTTCCCATCCGCTCGGGCTTCCTGCAACGTGTGAGCGGCTATATCAAAGCTGTCGACGGTGTCAGCTTTTCCGTGCGCCGCAATGAAGTGTTGGGCCTCGTGGGCGAAAGCGGCTGCGGCAAGACGACCGTAGGGCGTACGATCCTGCGCCTCTATGAGCCCACTGCCGGCGAGGTCTGGTATCACAGGGCGGACGGCGCGCGTGTGAATGTGGCCAACCTGGATGCCAAGGCCATGAAGGCGCTGCGCCGCGAGCTGCGCATGATCTTTCAGGATCCGTTCAGCTCGCTCAACCCGCGGCGTACGGTCAAAGAGCTGATCGGCGAGCCGCTCGTGATCCACGGTGTCGCCAGGGGGAGGGCCTTGGAAGAACGCGTGGCGGAGCTCATGTTGGAAGTGGGGCTGGACCCCAACTACATGGAGCGCTATCCCCACGAGTTCTCCGGCGGCCAGCGACAGCGCATCGGCATCGCGCGTACGCTTTCTCTCAGCCCACGCGTGATCGTTGCCGATGAGCCTGTATCGGCCCTGGATGTATCGGTCCAGGCGCAGGTGCTGAACCTGCTCCAGGGACTGAAGGACCAGCTGGGGTTGACGCTCATCTTTATCGCCCACGACCTGTCGGTGGTGGAACATATTTCCGACCGCATTGCCGTCATGTATGTGGGCAAGATCGTGGAGATGGCGGACACGGACGTGCTGCTGCGGCGCCCGCTCCACCCCTACACGGAGGCGCTTGTTTCTGCTGTACCGCCCGCCGATCCTGACATCAAGACCCAGCGCATCATTTTGGAAGGCGACGTCCCCAGCCCGGCCAATCCGCCGCCCGGCTGTGTCTTTCATCCTCGCTGTCGCTACGCCAACGACACCACCTGTATGACCGTCGAGCCGCAGCTAGCAGAAGCCGCGCCTGGGCATTTTGTCGCCTGCCATCTTGCCAATGAATTGAACCTGGTTGGGATTGGGGTCTAGTCATGGAGAAGCCAAATCGGTTACTCGCCGCTCTGATCTATCTGCTGCTGCCCATCGGTCCTCTGCTGGTGATGCTCTTCTGGCGCCGGGACAAATTCACCCTCTTTCATGCCTGCCAGGCGCTGGGTCTCGTCCTCATTGCCATCTTCATTCCGCTGGGGTGGATAGCGCTGGGCTGGACGCTGACGCTGGCCTCGGTAGATGCGCCGCTCCTGTACCTGGCGCCTATTGCGCTGGCACTGGCCATACCGGTCTTCCGGCGCCAGGCGCGCGCGGCGCGCTACAGGGATCGCGGGTCGTGGCTCAAGGTTACGGTTGCCGGCCTGGTGGCCCTGGCGCTGCTGTACGTAAGCTATCTGGTCGTCAACTGGCTGACCCCGTTCGTCCTACCCCTGGTTGGTCCTCTCTTCCTGATGTCGGCGTTCTCGCTCGTCATGGCTGGCTATGTTGTGCTGGTGGCGGCGTGGCTGGCCGGGCTGGCCAATGCGCTGCGGGCGCGGCCCAACCCCGTTCCCGTCTTTGGCGGTCTGGGCATGCGCCTCTTCGCACGCCTGGCCTGACCGGACGGCTGCATAGCAAGGGCGGGCGAAACCCAAAGCGGCGCCACCGGCCAGCTAACTTTGTGGTGCAAACATCTCCAACCTTCGAACAAAAAAGCGTGATTTGGAGCAACAAAATGGCAAAGATAACATTCATTGGGGCAGGGAGTCTTGTGTTCACGCGCCAGCTCTGTAGTGACATTCTGCTGGCGCCGCCTCTACAGGACAGCACCATTGCACTCATGGACATCGACCCGCGACGGTTGGAGCAGGCGTGTTCCATCGTGCAGGCCATGGTCGACAAACGCAAGTTGCGGGCACAGGTGGTGGCGACCACGGATCGTCGTGAGGCGGTCGAAGGCGCTGACTTTGTGGTGACGACCTTCCAGCAGGGAGGGCTGGACGCCTACAGGCTGGATATTGAAATTCCTCAGCGCTACGGCGTCGAACAGTGCGTTGGGGACACGTTGGGGCCAGGCGGCGTCTTTCGCGCGCTGCGGACGATCCCCGTCCTGCTCGACCTGTGCGATGAGCTCGATGATCTGGCGCCGGACGCGCTGCTCCTCAACTATGTGAACCCCATGGCAGCCAACTGCTGGGCCGTGGCAGAGGGCAGCGGCCGGCCCCATGTGGGTCTCTGCCACAGCGTGCAGGGCACCAGCGAAATGCTGGCCAGGTGGACCGGCGTCCCCTATGAAGAGGTCAACTTTCTCTGCGCAGGCATCAACCACCAGTCTTTCTTTCTGGAGTTTCGGCGTGGTAAGGAGGACATCTATCCGCTGATCTGGGATGCCATCAAGCGGCCCGAGGTGGTGGCAGAGGAGCCGGTCCGCACGGAGCTCATGAAGTATTTTGGCTACTTTGTCACCGAATCCAGCGGCCATGCCAGCGAGTACGTGCCCTACTTCCGCAAGACCGCGGCCATGGTCAATGAAGACCTTGTGCCGCGCTTCACCGACGACGTCAACTACTGGTTCGACTACGGGCGCACGGGTGGCTATTTGCGTCATTGTTTCCAACGATTGGATAAATTCCAGAGCGAGTATGAGGAGATCGTAGCCGGCGCACTGCCAACGCAACGGAGCCACGAATACAGCTCGTGGATCATCGAGGCCGTGGAGACGAACCGGACGGTGATCATCAACGGCAATGTGCCCAATACAGGGCTCATCACCAACCTGCCCGACGGCTGCTGCGTCGAGGTGCCCTGTCTTGTGAATGCCAGCGGTATCCAGCCCACCTTTGTCGGCGACCTGCCGCCCCAGCTTGCTGCGCTCAACCAGACCAACATTAACGTGCAGCGGCTGATCGTCGAGGCTGCGCTCACGGACGATACCGATGCCATCTATCACGCGGTGATGCTCGACCCGCTGACCGCCGCGGTCTGCACCTTGCCGCAGATTCACAGCATGGTCGGTGAGCTGCTGGAACAGCAGGAAGAGTGGCTGCCGCAGTTTTTCGGCTGATGCGACTGACCGGGCAACAGGGCCGGTCAGTCCTACCAGCCGGCTCATCCAAACCTACCCGCAGTGTTGGAGGAATGCATGGTTGCTCAGGTTTCAAAGGCAGGCCTGGAGTGGTTTCAAGATGTGCGCTTTGGCATGTTTGTGCATTGGGGGCTCTACAGCCTGATTGGCAAACAGGAATGGGTCATGCATACGGACCGCATTCCGGTGCCCGAATATGAGAAGCTTGTCTCCCAGTTCAACCCGACGCGTTTCAATGCCAGCGAGTGGGTCGCGGTCGCCGCGGACGCCGGTCAGAAGTACATGGTCATCACCAGCCGTCACCATGACGGCTTCAGCATGTACGACACCGCCCTCAGCGACTACAAAGTAACCAATACGCCGTTCAAGCGTGATCCCATCCGGGAGCTGGCCGATGCCTGTGCCCGCCGCGGGGACATCAAGCTGGGCTTCTACGTATCGCTGCTGGACTGGCACCACCCGGCCTATCGCTTCCGGGCGGAGCGCGGGCTGGCGTGGGACGACTACCTTGCCTTTCTTCATGGCCAGGTGCGCGAGCTCTGCACCCAGTTTGGTGAGCTGGCTTGTCTCTGGTTTGATGGCGACTGGCCCCGCCATCCCATCGACGACAGCAACCGCTACTTCCTACCCGGTGGCTCGTTCGAATACGAACGGCTCTACGACATGATTCATAGGCTGCAGCCGGCTGCGGTCATTCAGAACAACCGCCATGAACAGCCGCTGCCCGGTGAGGACATCCAGGGCTTCGAACAGGATCTGCCCGGCGAGAATACGACGGGGTTCAACGCCACCACCATCTACGACCTGCCCATTGAGGTCTGCATGACCATCAACGATCACTGGGGCTACAGCAAGGCCGACCGCAACACCAAGTCGGCGCGGCGCCTGGTGCATGTGCTCGCGCGGTCAGCCAGCGCGGGCGGCAACCTGTTGTTGAATGTAGGGCCAACGCCAGAGGGAGAGATCCTGCCCCTGCACGCGCAACGGCTGCGCGGTGTAGGAGAGTGGCTGGCGCGCCACGGCGAGGCCATCTACGGCACCCGCAAAGGCGTGATTCCTCCTACGCACGAGACGGTCAGCACACGGCGCGGGGACGTGCACTATGTCCACCTGCTGGATGACGTGAGCGACTGCGTGGTGCTCACCGGCGTGCCTCAGACCGTCACCCAGGCACGGCTGCTGGCCACGGGGGAGCCGCTGGAGCTGGAGCGCGCGGGCGTCAACTTCTTCGTTGCCAGGGGCCAGGATCGCACCACCATCTACCTGCCCCCGGCCATACGCGATCGCGACGACACCGTTGTCGTGTTATCATGACACTTGTACCGTAAAGGTCCGGCGTTGGCGACGACGCCGGACCTCTTAACATGCCAGATTGGAAAAGGAAGCAAGAATGGCCAAGATTACCTTCATCGGCGCCGGCAGTACTGTCTTTGCCAAGAACCTTATGGGTGACATTCTTAGTTATCCCGAGCTGCAGGATTGCACGTTGACCCTGTTTGACATCGATCCGGAACGTCTACGCACGTCAGAAGTTGTCGCCCACAAGATCGCCGATTTCTTCGACATCAAACCCACCATCGAGACAACGTTGGACCGCCGCTGCGCGCTGGACGGCGCCGACTATGCCATCAGCATGATCCAGGTAGGGGGCTACAAGCCCGCCACCGTGATTGACTTCGAGATTCCCAAGAAATATGGCCTGCGGCAGACGATTGCCGATACCTTGGGCATCGGCGGCATCATGCGCGGGCTGCGCACGATCCCTGTGCTCCTGGATATGTGCCGCGACATGGAGGAGCTCTGCCCGGATGTCACCTTCCTCCAGTATGTCAATCCCATGGCCATGAACTGCTGGGCGATCAGCAAGGCCACAAAGATCAAGACGGTGGGTCTCTGCCACAGCGTGCAAGGCACCGCCCAGCAGCTTGCCAATGATATCGGCGTGCCCCTGGACGAAATCGACTTCGTCTGTGCAGGCATCAACCACATGGCTTTCTACCTGCGCTTCCAGCGCAACGGCGAAGATCTCTACCCGCTGATTCGCCAGGTCCTGGATGAAGATCGGGTCCCCGACTGGAATCGGGTCCGCTACGAGCTCTTCAAGCGGGTCGGCTACTTCGTCACTGAATCAAGCGAGCATCTTAGCGAGTACGTGCCGTGGTTCATCAAGCGGGACCGGCCCGATCTGGTCGAGCGCTTGAATATCCCGCTGGACGAATATATCCGCCGGTGCGAGATCCAGATTACGAGCTGGGGCTTCATGCGCCAGAAGCTGGAAAACCCAGAGGTGGATCTCACCGAGGAATTTTCAGCGGCTATGGCCAAAGCGGGCGTCTCGCCCGATCATATGCCGTTGGTGGTAAACAATTTCGAGCGGATCAACCAGGTCAAGCGCAGCCACGAATATGGCTCGCTCATTATCCACAGCATGGAGACGGGACAGCCGCGGGTCGTCTACGGCAATGTGCCCAACCACGGCCTGATCGACAACCTGCCCGCGGGCTGCTGCGTGGAGGTTCCCTGCCTGGTCGACGGGAACGGCGTCCAGCCCACCCACATCGGCACGCTGCCGCCCCAGCTGGCGGCCATGATGCGCACCAACATCAACGTGCAGGAATTGACAGTCGAGGCAGCTATCACGGGCAAGCGCGAGCATATCTACCACGCGGCCATGCTCGATCCCCATACCGCCGCCGAGCTGGATCTAGAGCAGATCTGGAGCCTCGTGGACGATCTCATCGAAGCCCATGGGGAGTGGTTGCCCGCGTTCGCCTAATCCCACTATGACACCATGGGACACCAAGGACACGGAGGTTTTCTAGAGAAGGTCCGCTATGACGCCGTGAGCGCCATGGGCACGATGCGGAGCGAGAGAAAACATGGGGAAACCGTGCGGCGATCAGTGTTGTAGACCGCCGGTTTCCCTAACTCCTCAGAAGAAGCGATCCATATTGTGCTCATGGCGTCCATAATGTCTTCGTAACCTTCGCGCCTCTCCCAAAAGCCCTTCCCCAAAACATGGTGTTCCTTGGCGTCCATGGAGGCATGGTGCTTTTATCGCTCTCCATCTCCCTAAACATAGCAACGCCGCGCAGCCCCCTATGATGCCACTGGCCATATGGAGGAGGCGTATGGCGCGGGTGATGTCGTGGGGGGTGGGGCGGGCGTAGCCCGCGCCGAGGACGTAGTGGCCGGGCTTGGCCAGCTCGACGCGCAGCGCGCCGGCCATGGCGCTCATGGGGTGGCCAGCGTTGGGGCTGGCGGTCTTGCCCGCATCACGGCGCCAGACACGCCAGGCCGCGCGCCAATCTTCCCGGCGTAACCAGGCGGCCAGTAGCAGCAGGCACGCGGTAACCCGCGCCGGGACCAGGTTGAACAAGTCATCGAGACGGGCGGGCGCCTTGCCCAGCCACTCGCGCTCTGCATCTCGGTAGCCAAGCATGGCATCCGCGGTGTTGGCATAGCGATAGGCCAGGGCCGCGCCCAATCCCCCCGCGGCATAGGCGCAGATCGGCGCCACGACCGCATCCGATGTGTTTTCTGCAATGGACTCGATGACGGCTGCCGCCACGTCCGCGCCGTCTAGGGCGGCTGTGTCCCGGCTGACCAGGTGCCACGCCAGCAGGCGCCGCGCCTCTGGGAGGTTGCCGGCCGCGAGCGCTCCCTCCACTTCCCGGGCGGCCGCCACCAGGCCATGGCAGGCCAGGGTTGATTTGAGCAGTACGGCCTGCAGGAGCCAGCTCAACGGCCACGGCGCGCAGGCCAGCAAACGCTCCGCCCACATACCCAATAGCCCCACGCCGGCGCCGCCGCCAAGACCCACCAGCAGCCCGCGTAGGAAACGGCGCCGCCAATGGGCAACAGGCGTCTCCGTGCGGCTCAGCCGTCCAATGAGCGCGCCCATCCAGACAACGGGATGGAAGCGGTTGGGCGGGTCACCCCACCACAGATCCAGCGCCAGCGCCAGCAAGACGATGGCGGGCCGCGCCAGACGGTCGCCGCGCACCGCCCGCTTCATGACGCCAACCCCGCAATACGCAGGATCTCCGCCCAGTTGACATGGGCCTCCACCACGTCAGCCAGCCGGTCATAGTCGGCATCACGCTGAGCGGACGACGCCCGCACGCGGCGCTGGGGCTGCAGCTTCTCCAGCCACCGGTGGCGAAAACCGTCGTTTTCAAAGATGCCGTGCAGATAACAGCCCCACACCGAGCTATCCGCCGTGCGTGCGCCCTCGGGGATCCGCACCGCAGCGCCGTTGCGTGCAATCAGCTCGCCCAACACCATGCCGTCTGCTAGCCGTGTGGTCTCGCCCGCGTGGATCTCGTAACCGTCCGCAAGTTGGCCGTCATCGAGCCGCAGGGTCGCCCGGTAGGTCTGTTTATCGGGTGAGAACACGGTCGTGACCGGCAGTAGCGAGAGCCCGGCGACGACCTGGCCGGGCGGCCCTTCGACGCCGAGGGGGTCAGCCAGCTGCATACCGAGCATCTGGTAGCCGCCGCAGATGCCTACTACCTCCGCGCCCGCCCGGTGCGCAGCCCTGATGGCAGCGGCCAGCCCGCATTTCTCCAGCCAGCGCAGATCCGCGATCGTAACCTTGGTGCCGGGCAGGATCACCACATGAGGCCTGCCCAAGGTCTCTACACGGTTCACATAGCGCACGTGGACACCGGGCTCGGCCGCAAGCAGGCCGAATTCGTCGAAATTGGCAATGTGGGGTAGGTGGATGACCGCGATGTCGATGGCATCCTCGCCGGCCGGCTGCGTCGATGAGGGCTGCTCGAGGGCGACCGCATCTTCATCGGCGATGGAAAGGCCAGGAATAAAAGGCACAAGGCCCAGGGTCGGCACACCAAACGCGCGCTGTTCCAGCACCGTGGTGGCGTCGCCCAACAGCGCGGGATCGCCCCGGAACTTGTTGATAAGGAAGCCGCGGATCTGGGCCCGCTCCGCGGGATCGAGCAACAGCAGCGTGCCGGCCAGCGCCGCAAAGACGCCGCCCCGGTCGATGTCACCCACCAGCAGGCAGGGCGCACCGGCGTAGCGAGCCATGCGCAGATTGACGATATCGCCGTCCTTCAGGTTGATCTCGGCCGGGCTGCCCGCGCCTTCCATGACAAGTACGTCGAAGCGCCGCGCCAGGCGGTCGTAGGCGGCGCAAACCTCGTCCCACAGGAGACGCTTGATGTCCAGCCAGTTGCGCGCCTCGATGTGGCCATAGCGCCTGCCGTTGAGCACAACCTGGCTGCGGCGGTCGGCCTCTGGTTTCAGCAGCACCGGATTCATGTCGGTGTGGGGCGCGATGCCTGCCGCCTCCGCCTGGACGATCTGGGCGCGGCCCATCTCGCCGCCCTCGGGCGTCACGCCCGCGTTGTTGCTCATATTCTGCGCCTTAAAGGGCGCCACGCGGTAGCCTTGCCGCGCCAGGAGCCGGCAAAAGGCCGTGGCCATCAAGCTTTTGCCGGCGTTCGAATGTGTGCCCAACAGCATAATCGCGGTGGCTCTGTGCATAGCGATCCGGCTCCTTGTTGCTTCATGGGTAGGCGCGGCGTGGCCGCGCGGCCTCAATATTCGATCCCGGGCTGGGCCCGGATGCCCTGCTCCTTAAAGGGATGCTTGATCTCCCGCATTTCAGTGACGAGATCGGCATAGTCAATGAGCGCGGGCGGCGCGTTCCGCCCTGTGATGATCAGATGTAGGTGCGCCGGCTTGTTCTCCTTCAGCCAGCTGATCACTTCATCGGCATCCAGCCAGCCAAAATCAAGGAGATAGGTGAACTCGTCGAGCACCAAGATATCGTAGGCGCCTTCCACAATGGTGGCGCAGACGCGGGCCCAGCCGGCGCGGGCCCGCGCCGCGGTCTGTTCCATATCTTTGCTCGTCCAGGTCCAGCCGTCACCCATGGGGATGAACTCCAGACCCAACTGCTTGGCAGCCTTGATCTCCCCGAAGTTGGCATGTTCGTTCTTCAAAAACTGAAAGACGGCCACACGCATCTTGCGGCCCCAGGCCCGCAGGACGACACCAAGGGCTGCGGTCGTCTTGCCCTTCCCGTTGCCCGTGTTGACGATCACCAGCCCTTTGCGCCGGCGAGCGGTGCGGGCCGCGGCGCGGCGTGCTTTTGCCTCCTCTGTGCTCTCCAACTGCGTGCTCTTCTCTGGGGACGGTTCGCTTGCATGGTTCACAGTGTTTGCTTCCTTTCGTTGCTGGCTAGCTCGTTGCTTGGGGCTGGAGCGGCTCCCACGTTGCTCCAGCGTCATGCCGGTATGGTAGATGCCCGTTCCGCTCCCCTTCCGCCTGGATCGTAATGGCCCAATGGCCGGCGGGATCCCGGTATAACTGGGCGTCGACGGCAAAGACAGCGGCCAGATGGGCGGGCTGCAGAACATGGCGCGCGTCCCCTTCGGCACAGACGCGCCCCTTATGGAGCAAAATGAGCCGGTCGCAGTAGCGGGCCGCCAGCGCCAGATCGTGGATAGAGGCCAGCGCGGCCATGCCGTTGCCCGTTGTCTTGACCATCTGCCGGACCAGGGCGAGTACCTGATGTTGGTGGTTGATATCCAGATTGGCGGGGGGCTCGTCGAGCAGCAGTACATCAGGCTCCTGGGCCAGCGCGCGGGCGATCAGGACGCGGCGGCGCTCGCCGCCCGAGAGGGTGTGAAAGAGGCGCCGGCGTAGCGGCTGCAGGTCCAGCCTTACCAGGGCCATATCCACGGCGTCCGCGTCATGGCGGCTGAAGGGCGCCAACCAGCCCCGGTGGGGATAGCGCCCCTGCCGTACCACATCCTCCACGCTATAGGGCCAGACCGATTCTGCGCTCTGGGGCACGCGGCCTATGTGCCGGGCCGTGGCGCGTGGGGTATGGCGCCAGATATCGCGGCCGTTGAGCAGCACCTGGCCGCGGGACAGCGGCAACAGCCGGTTCAGCGCCCGCAGCAGCGTGGTCTTGCCTACCCCGTTGGGCCCAATGAGGCCGACCAGCTCGCCCGACTGCAGGACCAGGCTTACTCCCTCCAGCACCGTGCGGCGGCCGTTCAGCGCGTACGCACAGGCGATGTCACATGCCTCCAGGCGGATCCGATTCTCTTTGTTCATGGCAACAGCTGCTCCCGGCGTGTACGCAACAGGAAAAGGAAGAAGGGGCCACCCAACAGTGCGGTGAGCACGCCGACCGGCAGCTCGATGGGCGCCAGCACCGTGCGCGCTGCCGTGTCGGCCAATACCAGCAGCAACGCGCCCAACACCCCGCTGGCAGGCAGCAGCCGGCCGTGAAGGGGACCCCAGATCAGGCGGGCCACATGGGGCGCGATAAGTCCGACAAAACCGATGATACCGCTGCTAGCCACAGCCGCGGCTGTCACCAGGCCCGCGCACGTCACCACGAACAAGCGCCCACGGCGTAC
>JACFMY010000024.1:0-13979 GCA_019455155.1 Caldilineaceae bacterium | reverse complement strand
GGCTCTGGGCGGTCTCTTCGCCAAAGGCCAGGGCATCCAGGGGCCGCGCCAGCAACAACAATCCGGCGCCGCCCACGAGTATGTAGGGCAGCGCGCTCCAGAGATCGTCCCAGCTGCGGCTGGCAAAGCCGCCCAACAGCCAAAAGAAGGCCGTGGTCAGGTTGCGGTCGTCCAACACCATGATGAGCGACACGCCGGCGGCGAAGAGCGAGCTCAGGGCGGCGCCCGCCAGCAGCAGCCCAGCCACGCCGGCCTGGCCATGGAACTCGCCTACCACGTAGGCCAGACCCACGGCCGCCAATGTGCCGGCAAACGCTGCCAGGGGCACCGGGCCGAAGCCGAGCCACGCTGCGGTCCAGCCGAAACTGATCGCCAGGGTCGCGCCAAAGGCCGCGCCGCTCGACGCACCGATGACAAACGGGTCAGCCAACGGATTGCGGAAGAGCCCTTGAAACGCGGCGCCTGCCAGGCCCAGGGCCGCACCGGTCACAACCACCAGCAGGACGCGCGCCAGGCGAAAGTCCACCACAATGGTGCGCGCCGCGGCGCTGACCGTATCTGGATCAGCCAGCGCCGCCCACACCTGGGCCGGCGCCAACGCGACGGCGCCCAGACCCAGACTGAGAAACGCGGCCGCCGCCAACGCGATGGCCGCGAGGAGGAGGATACCCCCTCCCCACACTGCCCCTGCCTCCCGCTTCATCACTGGAACCGATCAGGATGCAACGCACGGGCGATGGTTTCCAAGGCGTCTACGACGCGCGGCCCCGGCCGGCTCACCATGTCGCCGTCCAACAGGTAGATGCGGTTATCCTTGACCGCCGCGATCTCTGACCAGCCGGGCCGGGCGCTGATCGCCTCGGCGGTCAGTTGATCGCTGTGGCTGTCCGGGCCCAGAATGACAGCAGGGTCCCGTTCGACTACTACCTCCGCGCTAACCTGGGGCCAGTCTTCGCTCACGTCAGCAAAGATGCTCCTGCCGCCCGCCATCTCGATCATCTGCCCAATAAAGGTGCCGGGGCCGGCTGTCATGAGCGGCTCGTGCCAGACCTCGTAGAAGACGGTAGGCCGGTCGCTCTCCGCAATGTCGCCCACGGCGGCCTGCACGCTCTCGGTGTGGCTGCGCATGGCCGCGGCCAAGGCCGTGCCGCTCTCCGCGTGGCCGGTCAAGGCGCCCACCAGCTCCACCGCACTGTAGACCTCATCAAACGAGAGCAGCCTGAGTGCCACAACCGGAATCCCGGCGTTGCTCAACGCGTCGATCGCCTGGTCCTGTTCCGCGCCCGCCAGCACCAGGTCCGGTTCCAGCGCGATGATGGCTTCGACGCTGAGCGACTTGTTGGTGATGCCACCCACCTGGGCGCGCGTGGCTGCTTCAGGCGGATAGTTACAGTACTTGGTCACACCTACGACCTGGTCGCCCGCTCCCACGGCAAAGAGCATCTCGGTATTGCTCGGCAAGGTGGAAACGATGCGTTGGGGCCGGCTGGCGACGGTAACTGTCCGGCTGAGCGCGTCTGTGACGGTCAGCGGAAAGGAGGATGCGCCCGGTTCCTCAACCGGCGCCTCCGTGGCTGGCGCCGGTGCCGGCGCTACCAGCTGCGTACAGGCTACCAGGGCCAGCATGACCAGGGCCAGGATGGCCCATGCCATGGGACGAGAAAGACGGCTAGACATGGTTCGACTCTCCTCTTGTTCCAATTGCAGAGATGGTTTGAAGCAAACGCAGATTATCCTCAGGTGTGCGTGCGGCAATGCGTACATAGGCTGGCAGCCCAAAGGACGCGGCGTCGCGCACCTGGATACCCCGCGCAAGCAGGCTACGACGGAAGCTGGCGCCATGGCCGGCCGCGACCAGGGCATAGGTGGTTGCCGTAGGCAGCACGCGCAGCCCCAGCGTGTTGAGTCCGGCCCACAGCGCGTGGGCATGGCGGCGTAGCTCGGCCAGGGAACGGCCAAGCCAGGCCGCCAGCTCGGGCTGCAGCGCGGCGATCCCCGCGGCCTGGGCAAGGCTATTTACACTCCACGGCGGCTGCATGAACCGCATGGCTGCGATCAGGGGCGGGGCGGCCAGTATGTAGCCGAGACGCAGCCCGGCCAGCCCATGATCCTTCGTCAACGACCGCACCAGCACCACCATGCCGCTCTCCAGCCAGGCATTTGGCACCAGCGCGGAGCGGGGGCTGAAATGCCTGTACGCCTCGTCGATGATCCAGAGGGCATGGGGCGCGGCCGCGCGCAGCGCGGCCAGTTGTTCGGTCGTCCAGAACTGGCCGGTGGGGTTGTTGGGATTGCAGAGCCACACCGCGTGGGGATGCAGCTCACAGACGGTGGCGTAGACCTGTTCTACAGTGTGGCGAAGGTCCGGCCCCGTGGCGCACGCCTCGTAGACGTAGCCACGTGCCAGGCGGATGGCGCGTGCATACTCGCCAAAGGTAGGCGTCAGGATCAGGTGCCGGCTGCCCGGAGCCACGCAGGTCAACGCCACGATCTGGATTGCCTCCGCCGCGCCGTTAACTGCCAGCACATGGTCAGGCGGGTAGCCGTCGGCCTGGGCAATGGCGCGGCAGAGGTGCAGAGTCTCCCGGTCGGGATAGCGCGCCAGCGCGCGGTCATTGGCCGCGGCGCGCACGGCTGACACCACCGCCGGATGGGGCGCGTACGGGTTGCTGTTGCTGCTAAAGTCGACCACTGCGTCGGGGTCGAGACCCAGCGCCTCCAGCTCGGCGTAGTCAAGGGCGCCGTGCTGGACCGGCAGCAGCGCCGCGGCTGCGTTTGTGGGAAGATAGAAAGTGGTTGTCACAGCCCTGCCTCAACGGAGAAGGCCGAGGTGGGCAGAGACGAAGAGAAAAAGAAACCCCGCCGGGCCGTTACCCGGTGGGGCTGATTCCTCCATTTGACGTCCTGCTGACCTGGAGTTGTCCAGAAGGACAAATACAGAGATGACGTCACTGGCCCGTCTCAGCCCTATACCTCGTAGGTTGATTACGGAAGCTGCAGCGGCGGGCATTCGGGCTTTCCTGATCGGGCAGGATTACCGTTGCGGGACAGCGCCGGACTCGCTTAACTAGCTCACCGGTCTTCCCCCACGCGTGAGGCGTGCCCTCGACATCCGGGTCTTTGGGCGCCACTGCAGATCGCGATTCAATATTTCGTTGCGCTAAAAGGGCCAGCTGGACGCCGATATCGATCTCAGACAGCGGCCTGGCACGTCGTGTCTCTCCCTGTCCCTTTTACCGTTGCGATTGTACTCCCATCCGCGGCGACCGCCAAAAAATCTCTCGCCGGAAGTTACACCTGATCCGGCACCAAGATTACATAAGAATGATGTCATTTCGACACTTTGCGCGAAATTGCGCGGCGTTGTATACTCCGAAAACGCTGATCCCCGTAACAACCTTCCGATCAGCAAGGCCATTTCTGTCCATATCTCAACAAAAGGAATAAGGAGGCATTCCATGCGCAAGCTATTGGTTGTGCTCAGTGTATTGGCAGTCTTTGCACTGGCACTGAGCGCCTGTGCCGCGCCAGCCGCGGCTCCTGCTGCGCCGGCAGGTGGTGAAGCGGCCACAGAAGCCGCACCGGCCGAGACAGGTGCAGCCTGTACGCCCGGCGAGGGCAGTATCGCTGTCTTGCTCCCCGACAGTGCATCATCGGCCCGCTGGGAAAACGACGACCGCCGGTACTTCGCCGAGGCGTTCGATGCAGCAGGTGTTGAATACTCCATTGTCAACGCCGAGGGCGACGCCGCCAACCAGCAGACGCAGGCAGAACAGGCGTTAACCAATGGCGCCAAGGTCATTTTGTTGGTGAACCTGGACAGCGGCTCGGGCGCTGCTATCATTGCCAAGGCCAAAGAGGCCGGCGCGCGCGTCATCGACTACGATCGCCTGACCATTGACACCGACAATCCCGCCTCCGTCTACGTGAGTTTCGACAACGTGGCTGTAGGCCGGGCCATGGGCGATACGTTGGAACCCCTGATCGATGGCCTGGAGGCCGAGGTGCCGCGTGTGGTGCAGCTCAACGGCTCCCCGACCGACAACAATGCTACCCTGTTCCGCGAGGGGTACTTCAGCGTAGCCAAGCCCCACTACGATGATGGCTCGTGGGAGCTGGTGGCCGATCAGGCCGTGCCCGGCTGGGACAACCAGCAGGCGCTCGTTATCTTTGAGCAGATCCTGACAGACGCCGGCGATGCCGGTGTGGATGCTGTCTTTGCAGCCAACGACGGGCTGGCCAACTCGGTCATCGCGGCGCTGAAGGCCCGCGGCCTCGACCCGTTGCCCCTCAGCGGCCAGGACGCCACCGTGGCGGGTATCCAGAACATTCTGTCAGGCTGGCAGAGCATGACGGTCTACAAGCCCATCAAGGCAGAGGCCGAAGCCGCAGCCGAGGCCGCGATCGCGCTGCATAACTGCGAAGATGCTGCCACATTAGCCGAAGGCAACGTCCTGAGCAATGGCGTCGTCGATGTGCCCTTCATCAAGCTGATCCCCATCGCCGTGACCAAGGACAACATCAAGGAAACGGTCATTGCTGACGGCTTCCGGACGTGGGAAGAGCTCTGCGTCGGTGACTTCGAGCAGTACTGCCCGCCGGCTGACCAGCGGTAAACAACCATGAACCAGGCAGGGCGAGATGCTGTCTCGCCCTGCCTGGCAAAGACGTCACGGGAAACAGGTTACGCCTGCGCCAATCCGGCTTCGAACCCCCGTTTTCAACCAGTCTACGATATTCTACCGCCAATCAAGGAGGGTTACCTTGGCCCCTTCGCCTATTCTCGAGTGTCGAGGTGTTTCCAAAAGTTTCGGCGCTGTACAGGCGCTATACCGGGTCGATTTTGATGTGGTCCCCGGCGAGGTGATGGCCCTCGTGGGCGACAACGGCGCCGGCAAATCCACATTGATCAAAGGTATCGCGGGGATTTATCCTTTTAACGAAGGCGAAACCTATTTTGAAGGCAAGCGTGTCCACATCCATGGACCGCGCGATGCGGCTATGCTGGGGATCGAGATCGTCTATCAAGATCTGGCCTTGGCCGACAATCTGGATGTGGTCGCCAATATGTTCCTGGGCCGTGAACGCAAGAAGGTGGGCTGGCGTCTGGACGAAGCCAGCATGGAAAAGGCCGCCATCGAAACGCTCCATTCCCTATCGGTGATGACGCTGCGAACCGTGCGCCAGACAGTAGCGGAGCTATCTGGCGGCCAGCGCCAGTCCATTGCTGTGGCCAAAGCTGTCATGTGGAACTCGAAGGTGGTGATCCTGGACGAGCCTACGGCCGCGTTGGGCGTAGCCCAGACGCGCCAGGTGCTTGACCTGGTACGCCGCCTGGCCGACAAAGGGCTGGGCGTAGTGGTCATCTCCCATAATCTGCACGACATCTTCGAGGTCGCCAACCGCATTACCGTCCTGCGCTTAGGACAGCGCGTGAACGTGTTCGAAACCAGGTTGACGACCCAACAAGAGGTAGTGCATGCGATTACTGCAGGTAAGCTGTTGAAAGTACCTGGAATGGCGGACGCATAATGAGTGCACAGGATTCAGAAATCGGCTCCGGCCAGGCCGCTTTGGCCGAACAGGCTACCCTTTCGACGGGCGAGTATATTCAGGGCTATCTCAAGCGCGTGCGCGGCGGTGAGCTGGGCACCCTGCCCATTATCATCGGCCTGGTCCTCATCGCTCTGATCTTCCAAAGCCTCAACCAGAATTATCTGACGCCCGTCAACTTCGTCAATCTCATCGTGCAAAGTGCAGGTATCGCCACCATTGCTGTGGGCGTGGTCTTTGTCTTGCTCTTGGGCGAGATCGATCTCTCCATCGGCTTTGTGAGCGCGGTCTGCGGTGTCGTCATGACCATCATCTTCAAGGAGCTGGGCTGGCCCTGGATGGTGACGATCCCGGCCGCGCTGATCGTGGTGACCTTCATCGGCCTGGTGCAGGGGATGATCATCACCGGCTTCGGCCTGCCGTCGTTTATTGTCACGCTGGCTGGCCTGCTGGTCTGGAACGGTGTCGTGTTGATCCTGGTGGGCGCGGGCGGCACCATCATCCTGCAGGATGCCGTGGCAGTGGGCATTGCCAACGCCTTCTTGCCAGACGAGTGGGGCTGGGGGCTGGCCATCGCCATTATCATCGCGTACGCCGCGGCCACGCTGTTGGCCAACCGGACCAGGCGCGTGGAGGGATTGACCACGACCCCTATGCCCCTGATCATTGCCCAGATCGTGCTGGTAGCGCTCTTCATTGTGGGCGCGGTCTATGTCTGTAACCAGGATCGGGGTGTTCCCTTTGTGGGTGTGCTGCTGGCGATCTTCCTGGTTCTCTTCAGCTTTATTGCCACGCGCACGCCCTTTGGGCGCTACGTTTATGCCGTGGGCGGCAGCGCCGAAGCGGCCCGCCGCGCCGGTATATCCGTGGACCGTATTCGGGTGATCGTCTTCATGCTCTCCAGTTTTATGGCTGGATGGGGCGGCATCATTCTGGCCTCGCGGCTGCGCTCTGTAGCGACGAACTCCGGCGGCGGCAACCTCGTGCTCAACTGTATCGCGGCGGCCGTCATCGGCGGCACTAGCCTTTTTGGCGGGCGCGGCCGCGTCGTTAGCGCGCTGTTAGGCGCGCTGGTGGTGGGCAGCGTGGAGAACGGAATGGGCCTGTTGGGCTTGAGCGCGGGCGCCAAGTTCATCATCACCGGCCTGGTGTTGCTGGCGGCCGTGCTCGTCGACGCCCTGGCGCGGCGCAGCCGCGTCCGTGCCGGCCGCGCCTGACCGTGGGTATGGTCTTTTTGGCGGCGCGCGGCGTCGTGGCGAAGGATTCGCGCCCCGTGGTGCGATAACATGTATGTAGCGTAAGCCGTCCGTAAACCGGCGGCAAAAGCCATCTGGACCAGTGGCCTGGGCGGGTGAATACGGGTAATTCGCGTCAGATTCCCGTGGCAACCCGCCCAGGCCGCGCCATAAAGTAGCGCGAACCAAAGCCGTCCATTGGCCGTCTATGTGATAGGCTTTATAGTTCAATGCCTGCGACTGCCAGGCTCTCGACGGTGTGCACCGGCGCTGTACCCATCCTGCGCATGCATGCCCGGCAAATGCCGGCATATGGAGCTGGTGGCTGTCGCCTTACAATAGCCAGCGTACATTTTAGGAAACGAGAGAAAGGAACCATCCATGCGCGTGCTTGTCACCGGCGGGGCCGGTTACATTGGCAGCATCACGGTCGAGCAGCTGATCTTGGCTGGCGACGAGGTCGTCGTATTCGATAATCTTTACCAGGGCCATCGCGATGCTGTCCATCCGCAGGCGAAATTTGTGCAGGGCGATCTGAAGGATCGCGCGGCCATCGACGCCGCCCTGGAGGCCCACCAACCCGACGCCATTATGCATTTTGCTTCCTACACGCTCGTCGGCGAGTCCATGCAGCAGCCCTTTCTTTATCTGGGCGCCAACGTGACCAACGGGCTCAATCTGCTCCAAAGCGCAGTGGAACATGGCGTGAAGAAGTTCATTCTCTCCTCCACCGCCAACCTGTTCGACCAGCCGGAACGCATGCCCATTGACGAGAACGAACGCATCATCCCCGGCAGCCCCTACGGTGAATCCAAACATATCCTGGAACGCATGCTTTACTGGCTCGATCGCACCCAGGGTATGCGCTATGCGTGCCTGCGCTATTTCAATGCCGCCGGCGCGTCTGCCGAGCGGGGCGAGCATCACGATCCCGAGACCCATATCATTCCCCTGGTGCTCCAGGTAGCATTGGGCCAGCGGGAACAGTTTGGGATCTTTGGCGATGATTACCCCACACCGGACGGCACCTGCGTGCGCGACTACATCCACATTATCGACCTGGCCCAGGCCCACATCCTTGCCCTGCGCGCGCTGGATGAAGGCAGCCGGACCTACAATCTAGGCAACGGCCGCGGCTTCAGTGTCAAGGAAGTCATCGACACCGCACGCGAGATTACGGGCCATTCCATACCGACCAAGGTCGTAGCCCGGCGACCTGGCGATCCGGCCGTGCTGGTGGCCAGCAGCGACCGCATCCGCCGCGAGTTGGGCTGGGAACCCAAATATCCCGAGCTGCGCACCATCATCGAAACGGCGTGGAAGTGGCATCAGGCCAATCCCAACGGCTACGCCCGCTAGATTTGGCTGGCCAAAAGGCTTTACGGCGCCCACGCCTGCTGGGACTCACAAAAAAAGGGAACGGATGCATGGAATGTAATCTGCATCCGTTCCCTTTTTTCTTTGCGGGCCCCGCTCTCTTGCCGAGGCCGTGCTGCCCAGCGCGAGCCGTGACTGCCCTTAGGCGGTGGCGGCTTCGGGCTGCTGCGCTTCCACCTTCACCAGCTCCAGATCGATATCGATCTGCACTTCCTTACCGACCAGCACGCCGCCGGTTTCCAGCGCCTGGTTCCAGGTCAGACCCCAATCCTCACGATTCATCTTGGTGCTACCCGAAAAGCCGTAGCTCGTGGTTCCCCAGGGGCTCTTGGCGCTGCCCTGAAACTCCACGTCGAGCACGACGGGCTTGGTGATGTCGCGGATCGTCAGGTCGCCGTACAGCTTGGCGCGGTTGCTGCCCTGAACTTCCACCTTCGTGCTCTTAAAGCGCAAAGACGGATATTGTTCTGCATTTAGGAAATCGGGCGAGCGCAGGTGACCGTCGCGCTGATCCTCTTTGGTGTTGATGCTCGCAGCGTCGATCGTAATATCGACGGTCGTGCGTGCGGGGTTCTGCTCATCCAGCTCTATGGTGCCGCTCCATTTCTCGAAGACGCCGCGCACCTTCGCCAGCATCATGTGGCGAACGCTGAACTGAATCTGCGAATGTGACTGATCGATCTGGTAGGCCATGGTTGATCATCCTTTCCTTTGTGTTCTTCAAGTGGCGCAAGGGTAGTTCCAACAGCAGTCAATTTAGTTTAATATTAAACCATTTGATGTGTCGCATCTTCCAATGTTTGTTTTTCAGTTGACCCGCACAAAACACGGTGATACGATTTTCTCACTTCCATGGCACAGACAACGCTTGATCTCGTCATCAACGGCACACAAGAAGCGTGTCAAATCACCGTGGTGTCCGCGCAAGGAGTGGTGGAAGGCAAAACGAGCCTCTCCGTAGCGAGTTATCTGCATGAGCTTGAGCGGGTACGGACACCGACCACAAGCGCGGTCGAGGCTATCGGCCGGGCGCTTTATCTTGCGCTGCCTGAGGAGGTCCGTGCCCAGATTCCCCAGCAGAACCGGCAGACCGATCTGAACCTGCGCCTCGATCTGGCGAGCATGGCCCTGGCGACGCTGCCCTGGGAGTACATGCACAATGGCCGCGCCTTTCTTTCCCTGTCCCCAGACGTCACCCTGGCGCGACGGCTCGACGGCTTCCCGTTGGGACCCCATGAGGGTGATCTGCGCGTGCTCGCCGCCATGCCACTGTGGGCCAACGGAACAGAGGAGCGCATGGCGGAAAAGCGACAGCTGGCCGCGCTCCTGGCCAATCAGGTTGGCGTGCGTGTCGATTTTCTCGATGAAGCTAGCGGCAGGGTGACGTTGGCCGCGATCCAGCGTGAGCTGCGACGCAGCCGCGCGGCCGGCGATCCGTACCACGTGCTGCATCTTGGTTGCGAGATTGAAGACGATGAGGCGTACTCGCCGCACCTGGTATTGGAGAACGAGCTGGGCGAGCGCCAGCGGGCTGGCATTGACCAGTTGAAATGGTGCGCGGCGGACCATGCCCTGCAGCTGATCCTCTTTGGCGGTACTGTGCCGCCAGAAGCGACGACAGCGGCGGCCACGTTGCCTGCCGCGGCTGAGCTGGCCCAGGTCTGCGCCGGGGCGGTGGTGGTGCCTCGTTTCCCACTTCCCACCGCGATACTGAACCTGTTCGCTACCGAGGTCTACCTGGCCATGGCCGACGGCTATACAGTTGACGCGGCTGTGGCCGAAGGGCGGCGGGCGCTGGTACGCGAGGCCGGAGAGCAGAGCGTGGAGTGGGCCGCGCCCGTGCTCTTCATGCGTGGGCCGCGACAGGAACCCGCGGCGGCCCACGCGCCCGCCACGGCCGCGGTGGTGGATGGATCTTCGCCCGCCGCGCCCGCGACCTTGCAGTCGTCTGCCATTGTGGATAGTGGCGCCAGCCAGGCGGCCGAGTCCAAGGGCTGGTGGCGCGACGTCCCGCTGGAGCTGTGGATCGCCCTGCTGGGCGCGGCGACGACGATCCTGGTGGCGCTGATCCCTGTAACCGTGGAGTTGGTGAAATCACTGCGCGCGTCTCCGGACGCCGTCGCGGCTGTTGTTGCGTCACCCACGCCCAAGCCGTCGCTGGCCGCGTACGATATCGGCGCCATCGTAGCCGGCTTTCAGCTGCCCGACGACGGCAGCGTCGATCCGGCTGTGGCTGACCTGCAGATCGAACGCTTCTACCTGCAGCTGCAGGACGAGCTGCAGGAATCCATGCGTCCGCTGCGTTTTCGGGCTGGCCTGTTGGGACCGGACGTTGCCGGGCGCATCACCGGCACGACGGCGGATGACCGGGAACAGCATGCCGCCCAACTCGCCGTCGAATATGGTGCGGATCTGGTGGTCTACGGCATCATCGGCTACAACGATGTGACCAGGCAGCTCGAGATTCAGCCAGAATATTACGTGCTTGCCGAGAGCTTTGCCGATGCACTGGAGATGACCGGTTCCTTCCGCTTTGGCAGCCCCATCGGCATCGCCATGCCCATCAACCGCGGCTTGGGAGTAGAGCGCGAGTTGAGCGCCCGGGCAGCCTCGCTTGCCCAGATCATGGTCGGCCTGTCGCTCTACCTGCTCGAGCACGACTACCAGGGAGCGCTGACGGCCTTTGAAACCGCGGCTTCGTTGCCCGGCTGGGAATCGCTGGCAGGCCGCGAGGTCGTCGATCTCCTCATTGGCAACGCTCATCTGGCTATGGCTGTCGAGGCGGCCGCGCGCTGTGATCGGAGCGGGGTTCTGGCCGGCATTGAGCAGGCGCTGCACCATTTCGATGGGGCGGCCACGACCGCGCCCGGCTATGCCCGCGCCTACGCTGGCAGAGCGTCGGCCCACTACCTGGCCGCACTGTGGATGCCTGAGGACAGCAGCAACTGCCTGCCAGAGAGCATCGATGCCGCACAGCTCCAGCTGGCGCTTGCCGATATTGCCGCGGCCCAGCAGGCCAGCGAGCAGCCCAAAGAGATCGGGGTACGCAGCCGTATGCTCCTGACCGAGGCCCAGGTTCGGTTTCTGGAATGGCTCTCAAGCGCGAACGCAATCGGCGATCCCAGCAGGGTGGCTGAGCTTCCGTTCTGGCCGGTTACGGAGAAGGTGCTCAGCAACTACGAGGGGGGCGATCACCCTTCGGTCGGCCTGGTGGCATCCGACGCCCGTATTCTACGCGGGCAGACCTATTTCGTACTGGGTGACTGCTGGAGCGCGGAGGATGAGTTTGACGGGGCCCTCGCGGTCACTGAAATGCCTGCAGCTCGCCGCATGGAAGTGTGGGGGCTGAAGGGCGACTGCTTTGTGGAGTTGAACCAAATATCGGCCGCCAGCGATGCCTACAACCGTGCGCTACAAATTGCCCGGCAGCTTGGGCGTGCGGACGATGTAGCCTACTTCGAGGCCGTGCGCCGGCAACTGAGTGAACCGGCTGCACCGTAGGATTTTCTCACCAAGGAGGTCGCATGAATAGCTCTCCCATTCCCCGCATGCTCCGAACCCTGTTCCTGATCCTTACTGTTGCAGCAGTTGTCAGCATCGAATCAGCAGACCCTGTCTCCGCCCTGCCGGAGCGCCAGTGGAACCCCGGTTTCTATGTTCCCCGCCGCGTGCCCATCCGCACCCTGCCGGGCGGGCGCATTATGCGCGTCATCTCGGTCACGCGCGGCGGCCTTGGACTTGGACTCTGTGGCGTGGAGCTTTCTGAAGGGTCGCCCTATTGGCTGCGGCCGTACGAGCTCCCGGCAGACGGCCCGCCGCCTTCCGCCTATTATCTGCCGGACAGCGGCGCGGCCAAGGAGTTCGTGAACGTTCCCATCGTCTGTACCGCCACTGCCATCGACCCGCGGCAGGCCTATGCGCTGGCGCCCGACGGGGTCCAGCGCCTGCCGGCCGTCGTCACGGACGAAGCGCGGCAGGGCATTATCACCCTGCCCGTTGCCGCCTACCGCCAGCCGGGCCGCTGGCAGCTGGGCATCGACGCACCGGACGGCACTACCTTTGAGATCACGGTGCCGGAACCGGTGGGGCCGACCCTCTATGTGGGCGGGGACAGTATGCTGCTCGGGGGCTATGCGCCCAACGAGCCCATCCATGGCATTGTCCTGGCCGACCGCTGCCCTCTTCCCGATCGGAAGATCGCCGTAGAGGCGAACCCCGATGAGTACCAGGTGCGCGTGCCCGACGAGACGGAGCAGGCGACCTGCGACGAGGTGCGCAGCATGGAGACCTTCTGGACCTACGAGGGGGATCTTGAGCTGGCAGCTGACGAGGACGGCTATCTGCTCATCGAGCGAGTACCGTCCAACCAGGCGCTCGCCTATCTCTTCTTCAACGCCACTGGCGACAACATGTTGGCGAGTGTCGCGGACGACATCCTACTGGACGACGCGATTGCCGAAGGGAATTTCGAGCTAGATCGCGACAGCCTCTTTGTGGACAAGGTTGCCAAAGAGCCCGGCACGGGAAGTGGTGGGGCGGAACCGACACCCGGCGTCATGCCGGATACGGGCGCTTCCCCCACGACATTACCTCTGGCGGGTCCGCTAGCCGCGCTGGCCGTACTCGCGCTCATTGCCGCGGCCGGGCTGGCCGCGTTGGGTACGGCGCGCCGGAAACAACCCTAGCGGCGTCCGGGCCGCCTTCCTGTGTTGAGTTGTTCCACCCGCAAAGCCTAGATCGTTTCGCGTCCTTGCCAGATCCCGAGACCCCAGCGCCCTGGGATCCGTAAATTCCTGGTTGACAAGGTGGATCGGTTATGTTACACTGGCGAAACTGAAAGGTGAATCACGTGTCAACTTCTGAGCGCAAACAGCCTGTCCTCGACCCGCCTACTGAGCGCGGCCAGCGTACCCGCCAAAAACTTTTGGACGCGGCCGAAGCGGTCTTTGGCGAACGGTTCTTCGAGAACGCCTCGATTACCGAAATCACACAGCGAGCAGGCGTGGCACAGGGCACCTTTTACGTCTATTTTCCCGACAAGAAAGCCGTTTTTGTCGAGTTGGTACGGGATCTGAGCCGTAACCTGCGACGGAGTATTGCCCTGGCGACGGCAGGCATTGCCGACCGGTTAGAGTATGAGCGAGCCGGCTTCCGCGCCTTTTTTGACTACATCTACCGGCATCGCAACCTCTACCGTATTGTGCGCCAGGCCGAGTTTGTGGAAAACGAGCTCTACCACTGGTACTACCGCAGCTGGGCTGAGAGCTACGTCGCGGGCCTGCAGCCTGCCATGGAGGCCAACCAGATCCAGCGTATGGATCCGGAAGTGCTTGCATACTGTCTCATGGGCATCGGCGATTTCCTGGGCATGCGTTGGGTACTGTGGAACGAAGAAGGGCTGCCCGACCGCGTCTTCGAGGAGCTCATGGCGTTTGTCGAGCGCGGCATGGCGCCGGTCACAGCAGGCGCCGCGCGCAGGCAGTAAGGGGATTCGCCCACCCGCCACGCTGGCGCTCGCTTCCGTTCGTCCCTGTAATACCGGTTCCTGTAACACCAGTTCGTAGCTCGTAAGCGATCCGATTTCGTCTGGCTCTTGCTGTGTGTGCGCGGTGGCCCCTCTGCGGGCAACGCGCGGTTTGCTTCCCGGCCTTTCCGTTGTGAGCGTCCGTTTGCATTGAAATTCGGCAGGACGCTTGCTGCACCGATACCTGTTGGTTTCCAATCTGTCGTTCGCGATCTGTTATCCAATCTACGCATTCCACGAGAGGGTCTCCTATGGCGTCGCTTGAGCGTGGCATCAATGCAAACAAGATC
>JACFMY010000618.1 GCA_019455155.1 Caldilineaceae bacterium | reverse complement strand
GGCGACGCGCCGGTAGTGGCAATCGGCAACGAAACGGCATGGGACGGCGGCGAGGTTGTCTCTCCTAGCGTTATCTTCAGCACAAAGGATAACCTGTACCACATGTGGTATCAGGGTAGCTCGCTGGACAACAACAAGACCAACATTGGCCACGCCAGCTCGCCGGACGGGATCAACTGGACTAAGGATGCAAATCCAATCTTGTTGGGTGAGCCCAAGGGCGCCTGGGACGCGGAGCGTGTGTTCTACCCGACGGTGACCCTTGATAAGGATGGGCAGCTGCTGATGTGGTACCACGCGCGGCGGGTTAACAGTGACAACTACGCGTTCAAGATCGGTGTGGCGGGCTATGATCTGACTGCCGTGCCTACGGCCACTCCGACCGCGCCTGCGAACACGACGCCCACACCGACCCCGACAGAAGTGGTGCTCAACAGCGGCAGCACGCCCGTGCCTACGCCCACCAAGACGCCGATCCCGCCGGTCGACTGTTCAGAATTTGGCAAGAACTGTATCTTCTTGCCCTCGGTGCGCAGCGCCCAGCCCTAAGCGGCACAGGCAAACCGGATGGGCGCCTACCATACGAGCTAGGCGCCCATCCGGTTATTCATAGCGCAGTGCTTCAGCGGGGTAGATACGCGTGGCCTGCCACGCCGGGAACACGGCCGCAGCCAGCGAGAAGAGATAGGCAAAGAGCACGATCAGCCCGATCTGCAGCCAGGGCGTGGAGAGGCCAAATTCATCCAGCTGAGGGAAGAAGGCCAGCGCAATGTTGCCGCCGAGCACAAGGCCCGTGAGCGCGCCGATGAGCAGCCCAGTGATGGAAACGAAGCTTGACTCCAGCATGAAGGAGAGGCTGACCATATTGCGCTGGTAGCCCAGGGCGCGCAACATGCCGATCTGCTGGCGCCGCTCCAGCACCGAACGGATCGAGATGATGCCCAGCGCCGCGATGCCGACCAGCAGCCCCAGCGCCATGAAGCCTTGCAGGAGCTGGAGGATCCCGCTGGTCAGGCGCTGGCGTTGGGCAAAGCTCTCGGCCAGCACCGTGGTATTAAAGCCGCTGGCGACAAATGCCTGTTCCACCGCTGCGGCCACCTCCTTTACGCCAGCACCATCTGCAACCTTGAGAAAGATACGGTCCCCCTTCACCGGCGCACTGCGCACGTGACGCAGCGTTGCCTCACTGGCCTGCAGCGGGGCCTCTGCCAATGTTGTTTCGTTGCTGAGCAGGCCCACTACCTGCACGCGGTGGGTGCGCTCCACTCCGTCGGCGGCAGTCGTCCTGAGTTCAAGATAGAGCTCCGGCAGCTGCCCATCTGTGACGGCTAGATCGGACAGCACAGCTGTTGAAGGCGCGATCGCGCGGTCTGCTGGTAGGCCAAAGTTTCCCTCGGTATCGTCGCCCTCCGGCCCCTCTTCAAAGAGGGGTGCTTCCAGCAGCCCTGGTGAAATGACCACGGCGTCATCGCGCGCGGCGACGGCGGCCCACACCGACGCGTCGTCCGTGAAGCCCGGCGCACGCGCCTGGAAGCTGTAGATGGTTGCGGCCTGGTCCAGGTAATCCTGGTTGAGAGCGGCCATGTTGGTGTAGCCGTAGGCATGCCCGCCTCCGGCGACCCGAATGTCCAGCTGCTGGTTCGTGATCAGTCCCACCCGCTCGATCTGCTTCAGCTCAGATGATTCTGTATGGCCAGCCAGCCCGGCGGCGAAATCTTCCACAGGGCTAAAGAAGCTCAGCAATGTAGGCGAAACCTCGATGTCGAAGCCGGCGGTCTGGCGCGGGTCCAGGCGCGTTAGGGTCTGCGTGGTGTTGATGATCACCGCCATGACGACAACCGTGGCCATGATCATGGCAAAGAGCAACATGGTCATACCCGTGCGGAAGCGCGTGCTCAGGGGATAGGCAATGGCTGTCTTCAGCACCGGCCGCAGCGATGGGAGGAAACCCAGCAGTGCCGCCAACATGACAGCCAACAGGTCAGCGTTGAACATGATGACAAGGATGGCGCCCGTGATGATCATGGGCCCGCCGACGGTAAAGACCGTAGGCGCCTGCGTGGGATCCCATTCGAACATACCAGGCAGCCACTGTGGCAGGATGTTGAACCATTGGGGCACCCAGATGGCCAGCAAGCCGGCGCCTAGAATGGTGTAAACCAGGCGATAGCCGGTTTCGTTGCGGATGGGCGTGAGCTCCAGGATGCGGCCCAAGAGCGCCATTGTGCCGTAGAGGGTTACCGTGGCGCCGATCATGAGGATGCTCAGCGAGCCGCCGGCCGCCTGCACCAGCAGGTAACCGCCCAGCCCCAAGACGGCGGCCGGATAGAGCCAGCTCACGATGTTGGCGAAGAGCGAGCGGCGCTTGGCCGCGGCCTCGTCGGGCAGATCGCGGATGGCGGTCACGATGTTCATGCGGCTGACGCGCCAGGAGGCAAAGGTCATGGTGGCCCAGGTGAGCAACACGCCGGAGCAGTAGGCGATGATTACCGACTGCCACGATATATTGAACCGCACGCTGAAGATGCCGGCAGCCTGGGTGTTGATCTGCCCCGTTATGTCGTTGAAGAGCTGGCCGATGAACCGGGTCATGGCAAAGGTAATCGCAATACCCAGGATCACGCCCAGCGCAGCCGCGGCCAGGTTGTAGACCATGCCCTCGGTCACGAACATCTGGACCACGTGATGGCGCTGTACGCCGATGGCGCGCGAGACGCCGATCTCCACGCGGCGCTCGGCTGCGAGCATGACAATAATGAGAACGATGAGCAGCAGCCCGGCCAGGATGGAGAAGATGCCGAAGATGGAGAAGATCGAGGCAAAGATGCCGCCGCCGATGTCCGCCGCCGCCACGATCGATGCCTTGTTGAGCGGCTCGATCTGTTCGAACTGGTTGAGCTGGCTCACGGCTGTGGCCAGCTCGCGCGCGGCGTCTTCGGGCAGCGTAAGCTCCAGCAGCCACTGCTGAATCACAATCCC
>JACFMY010000023.1:4903-28664 GCA_019455155.1 Caldilineaceae bacterium | reverse complement strand
CTTTTCGATGATCAAAATGCAGACAACCGGTTCCCTTTTAGCGTATCAGAAACAAGCCCTCGCCGCCCTGCGCAATGCCCTTGCCTCATTACTACGCATCGAGGGCTGGCCCTACCTGCCCAACGGCTTTCGCTATTGTCAGCGCTCACCGCAAATTCCGTTGCGACTTATCGGTGCTCTTGCAACATGAAAACGCCCTAAGCTTTCACTAGAGCGTTATCATGCTAGCTGCCCGTCCAGTGCAATGAAAATTGCGAGCTTACAGATGTTGGTATTGGGTGATTACCACTGAGTCGCCTCCCTCGGGCGCGATGGCGCCACTGAAAAGAGCCACCACAGTGCAAGGCATAGGATGCACTACAGCGCACGGTCGCAGGGCAGATCTCCCTCCTGAACGCGCCGTGAACCCCTATCTGCGTCACGAAATATTGAGTAGCTTGCGGGTCTCATCTAGGAGACAATGCCACGGGGAAGAGCGCTGTGAGATTTTGGACAAAATTGCTATCGCTTCAAGTTCGGCGACTGGTCAACCGATTGAGCGCCGCGCGCAACAAATCCTATGACGCGCCTAGATGATCACATTAAAAGGAAACCATCCATGCTCTGAATCTAGCCCACTGTCACACCGTCCGGCGCCTCGACTGTGTAGCGACAGATCTGGGCCACCCGGCGGCCGATGCGGGCCAGGTCGGCGATCGCCATGGCAGACTCCGTTTTACTCCAGGCCACTGGTGAAGGGCCGGCCGCCGAACCGTTCCAGCCGGTCGGCGTGGTGACCCCGGCCGGTCGCCCGCAGGCGGGTCAGATATTGGCGCCATTCGTCGCTGCGCTCATTGGCGTGAAGGGGGCCGCCCTCCCGGATGATGCCCCAGAAAGGATCGCCCCGCTGTGTACGGTACATCTGGGCTGCCACCCAGCGGTCCATCCGTTGCAGGCCCACAGCCACGAGCTCCGGCCGGCGGCTGGCCAGGTTGGTGATCTCGTGGGGGTCGGCTGCCAGGTCGAAGAGCATGTACTCGGGGAAAGCCTTCAGGCCCGTATGGTAGGTGCGGATCATGAGCCAGTTCTCCCAGCGGACGCTACGCTGGCAGCTCCACGCCCCCTGGCTGATGACCAGGAAGTCCCGGCCCCCCTCCTGCGGGCTGCGCAGCTCCGCGGCGAAGCTCTGGCCGTCCCACGCGAGGGGCTGCTCGCCGCCCACCAGTTCCAGGATGGTGGCCGGCAGGTCCAGATGGTAGTGGAGGCCCTGTCGCACCTGGCCGGCAGTGCGGTCGGTCACGCCGGGCCAGCGCACGATTAAGGGAAGCCGGTTGGTACACTGGTCGGCCGTCTGGTGGTCGCCCCAGACGTTCAGCTCGCCATGATTTTCGCCGTGGTCGGCGCTGATGATGATGGCCGTCTCCGCGTAGATGCCCAGTTCCTTCAGGTCCTGGATCAGTTTACCCACGAAGTGGTCCGCGTAATGGATGCCCGTATCATAGCCATCCAGGTGAGCCCTGGCATCGTCCACGGTGCGGATGCGGCCGCGCCCCATGCGCCAGACGGGCGGCAGCTCGTCAGTAAAGCCGGGGACCTCGGCGGCGCTGTGGGGGCCGAAGCTCTGGTTTTGCCTGTCGATGAGATCCTGGGTGATCCAGTCGTCCATGGGCGCATCGGCGAAGGGATTGCCGTACGCCTCCGGATGGTCGTAGGGGGTGTGGGGGTCCCAAAAGTTGACGTGCAGGAACCAGTTGTCCGTTTTGCCGTTGGCCTGCAGCCAGCGGCGGGCAGGCGGGTACATTTCGTCCGCGTTCTCCAGGCCACCCTTGCCGGTGTCGTACGTTTCGGTAAAGCCGAACCAGATCTGGTAGGCCGCGTGGCGGAAGGGGAAGGGGCTGATGCTAGCGGTGTGGTAGCCGGCCCGGCCCAGGCAGGCGGCAAAGCTCTCCATGGCCAGGCGGCTGCGGAAGCCCCGGCCCGGGCCCTCCAGGGGCAGGTCGGCGTATTCGCCGCCGTGGTTGACCACGCCGGTGCGGATGCCGAACAGGCCGGTGAAGAAGGCCGTGCGGCTCGGCAGGCAGGGCGAATCGGTGGCGTAGAGATTCTCGAAGCGGACACCTTCGGCCGCCACCGCGTCGATATGGGGAGAGGTCTGCCGCCGGTAGCCATAGCAGGAGAGATGGTCCGGTCGCAAGGAATCGATGTCAATGTAGAGAATGCGCATGTGCCTTCTCGTCCCTTTGTCTGTGGAATCTTCGAAATCTGGGAACAAACTATTCTACTGCCATGCCATTGTCGTAAGTGTTCATGGCTCAACCTGAACCGCATAGCCGGCCACGTCGGAATAGTCCACCAAGCTTTGCACCTGAAATGGCGAGGACTGCCCGGATGCAACCTCGTCCAGGTTGGCAAAACCAGTGTCGACGCCTAGCAGTGTTCCCGCGTTGTCAAAGAATTGGACTGTGATCTGTACAAATCTCAAGGTAGCATCCGTATCATTGGTAAGCCGCCCAAAGACTTCCGTACCAATGAAACTCTCCTTACTCTGGATCTGGCCCACTGTCACGCCGTCTGGCGCCTCGACTGTGTAGATGTGGCCTGACGAATCAACGAACCCGCCGCTTCCGTCTGGCGCAGGCTCCGGTTCCGCCACGAATAGCTCCACACTCGACGCCGTTGCGCCGTCCGACACCACTTCGACTATGTCAGGCCCCGTCACGTCGATACGCACGGCGACGTTCAACGTGAGCGGCGTCGTCACCGTTATGGCTTCGCCGGCCGCGGTCATCGTGGTAGAGGTTACTGTCACCGGCTCCTCGTGTTGGATGTTGATTGAGAAGGGCTGGAACTGACCTATGGTGCCGTCCTGAGCAAACGCCAGAATTGCCAACGCTAGCAGTAGCGTGAGTGCTAAAACCAGACCAACTAGAAGTTTGCGCATGGGACTTCCTTTCTATGGCTTGTGGTTACTGATCGTCACGAGTGGGACAGACGGCTCCACTGACCAGTCAGGCTCTTTGCTGTAGCGACAAGGTCCGGAGATGTAACGAAGACAACGACATGTTCGGGCATGAGTCTCTATGCCGGCCAGTTTCTATGCCGGAACTCAATGATGTCGATGTAGTAGTCAGAACGCCTAGGACTCTGATGCGTTGTGAGCCTCAGCCAAGCGCGCGGGGCCGCGGAATACTTCGTGTCGATGCCATTGAATGTATTCCCTGGCTACCCGTCGAGTGCCTGGCTGGGGCTGTCTCAACGGGTGGCCAGCAAATCTGGTAACTGCGTGAAGGACTTGCTCGCCGCCCACGACATGTTGGGAAACCAGAATCCGGTGGTTTTCATCGAGGCCCAGCGCGCCGCGGTCAAAGAGGCGGTGATGCAGCACACAGAGCGCGAGTCCATTGTCTTCGCTGTCTGGTCCTCCGGCGGCATACCACTTCACGTGAGCTGCCTCCAGCGCCAGATCGCTGGCGCCTAGCCGTCCATCGAAGCCACAGACCGCGCAGCGATGCTCGTAGATGCGGATGATCGTGTCCCGGAAGGCTGGATCCCGCTCCGTGCGGCTCCCAATTACCTGCACCCACGGCATTCCTACCGCATCCAAGATATCCTCGTGCAGCGAGGCCGGGAAGTTGTCCTGAAGTATCTTCGCCGTGATCTCGTTGACAAGCTGCGGATTGCTGGCCAACAGCTGGTAGACTGGCTCAGTGAACCCTCCCGCCGCATGGTATTCCTGCAAGAGGGACCGAGGCATATCACCGGATTGCGCACGCCCGCTCCTAGCCTCTTCCAGTTCCCGGCGTTGGGGGATCTCCCAGAAGTCGCCATCGTTTTGCAGCCGCCAAAATGGATATTCAGGATGGTAGGATCGACGCGGTGGGCCGAATTCGATCAGCAACTTGCGCAGTTGGCCGTCAATCAACTCGTAGGGTTGTAGCCGTGGCTCCTTGCGTTGCACCGCGGCCAGCGCCAGCAACAGCAGCAGCGGCTTGTGCGGCGCGCGCTGTGCTCCCTTGCGCCAGACCGTGACGTTTTCGAGTTGGTTCGCGATGGTGGTGCTGTGCATGCAGTGCGCTATCAGATCACGGCCGCAACGCGGCTAGGGAGCCTTCTATGAAGTAGGTGTTTGTTAGATCGAACAGCGGTGGGCTACTGCCAGCCGGTAGACGTCGTTGTCCAATCGGGTTGGCGGACGTGCAATTGACGGCTCAATCTTCGTGATTCTTCCCCAAGACTGTCAACGCGTTGGCTGGATGGCCAAGCCCTTCCAGCATCATCCTCACTACCTGCATGACGGACCTGGCGCTCATGTTTGTCTCCACGAAGAGCTCGGTCCCTGGAATCTGCTGTGGGGTATGTAGTCCCTCCGGAGAGGACGCAATATACTGGCGTTTGCGTCCATGCAGCGACACGGCAACCGTCGCGAACCGCTCGCCTTCGCGCCGGGCCAGCACTTCACAGACCGCCAACAGGATCCCCCGCCAACTCTTCACGGGCAGCCGCTGGCCAAATAGCACGATGCCTTCAGGCTTGTCACTGGTCGTTGTGTCGCTTGTCATAGCGGGCGCTGCGCTCGTGGGAGTTGGAACCTGTTCAGGCTCCACAGCCGGTATGTCCGCCGTTGATGTTGCTGCGGCCGGGTCCGGTTCCCCGTTTGCGATCTCAGCCCACCACTCGTCGTCCAGCGCATTGACCTGGAGCGTCCTTTCGACGACACCAATGCCGTACTCAATTAGCATATCCACCAGCTGGTCGCCGTTGATCAGCGCAATGCGTGTCTTGTTGGGCGCCACCGCTTCCTGGCGTGCCCCTTTGGAGAAGTCGCTGGTCGTGATGATGATACCTTGCTGGTGCACCTGCAGGGAGCCGCGCAGCTGTGTCACAGTAGGCGCCGAGACGTTGCTTTTCCAGCGCTTTGCCTGCACTGCCGCAATGACCTCCGTCAACCCGGCGGCGCGATAGACGCCAACCACGTCGATGCCGCCGTCGCCGCCATAGGGCGTGACCTGGAGCGTGTTCTCGTCGAAGCCCATGGCCAGCAGCAGCTCCATGACCAGCGACTCAAAGCGTTTGGCCGGCACCTTCAGCAGCAGCTCGCGCAGTTGCTCGCGTGTGCGCTGGTTGATCTGCTGCACCTGGTGGTCGATGCCGCTGAGCCGCGGCTTGGCCAGGTCGAACATCCCCCTGCCCACGCGCACGAAAGGCGATCCGTCCTTTTGAGTGCTGATGTAGAGGCGCGAAGCCATCGTGGCGTCGGGCGTAAGGCCGGTTGGCTGAATGAGGTTCTGCTCCAGCGCGCGGCGCGTGATTTCGGCGTAATGGAGCGGCTGGCCGGCGGCGGTCAGGATCTGGTGGGCAGCGTCAAGGTAGGTCATCTTGGCACTTGGCCCTGTCTGTAGCACCAACCTGACGGGCGCGACAGTGGATGTTGATAGATCATGGCTTACCCTGCCCTTTCGTGCCTGGCTTCCTCAACGCCCTGCTCAATATGCCTGGCATTGTTTGCTTGCCTCTTGTATTTCGATCTGTATCGCCCTGGCAGCCTGACAGTTACTATTGAACACTTCGCTCTCGCCATTCCTCGGTCATTGATCCGCGTCACGTTGCCACGATTTTGCTCGAATTGCGAGCTTAGGTCGTTTGTGACAATAGCGGAACCTGTCACAAATGGGCGGGGTATTCCATTCATAAGCATACTGCCTATGAAAGGAGAACGTGACGATGATCTCACAAGCGCGCCTTCTCATAGCCGGTCTGTTGATAGCGGTGGCGTGTACAAGCCCAATGAAACCTACGTGCGTAGCCGGACCATCTAATGCAGACCCTGACTCCGATGCAATTTCCCTCGTTGCCATGGGCGAGCAGGCCATGCAGATTGTGCAAGCAAATGTGGCGGATGCAGTACTGCGCCAGATAGATACCGGCATTAACAAAACCGTTTTCCACTTCACCGATGGTGCGGCAACGACGGTGACCCAGATCGTTGTCCCAACAGCAGAAACACCGCCTGACAAATGGATTGTTGAGGACCACTTAATCTCACCACTCGTCAGTCATTCAGAGCGAAGCCTTAACTTGCAGAGTCTAGAGATTGGCCCCCATCGCGTCGCCCGAGCCATTACTGCCCACTGGCCTGGCTGTGTGGTGCGAAGAATCACCCTATAAGGCGAAAATGACCGTCTCACATGGGCGGCATTCTGCAATACCAGCGAAGGAGTCGTGTCGGGAACCATGGACGCTCAAAACGGTATTTTTCAGCTTGGAGATGCTCCTCCTGCATCAGTTCCCGTAACAGCCACGCCACTGCCTTGAAATGGATGAGCGCATCATCAACACCACTCAACAGTGTGTGCAGCAGGCTGGCGTCAACAACGGATATATATGTCTGCACATTATCAGGTTAACATCTTCGGTCATCGGTTTGTAGCTGATGTCCTACCCTGAATGGGCTCTCTGAGTGGTGTAATTACCGGTGGAAATGGGAGACCAACCGTTAAAATATCAGATAAAAACGGACAACGGATCTAGCTTCGAACTACAGAGACGCTCAGTTCTCGCTGCCTGATCGCTAAGTAGGATTCACCCAAAGTGACCAACAGGCCTGATTCAGTTTACAAATAGACCATTAGCAAATCTATGTTTTACGATGGTGCAGCGCGAACGGAAGCATCTGCTAATGCGTACGAGCAGAATCCTCGAAGCGGGCAGGTGCGGCATTGGGGGTTCTGGGATGTACAGACTGACGCACAGAGGTCTAGCACTGCCAAGTTAAAATCTCTTGCTGTGTTCTCAGGGAGTAGTTGAGTCGCTAAACAACGTAGATATTTCTTACGTGCCGGATTAGCCGGCAAGGATTTCTCAATGCCGCATAGCCGATGTAGGAAACGAGCAACGTTGGTATCCACGATGGGCACGTCTTGACTGTACGCGAGACTGAGAACAGCCCGTGCGCAATAGTCGCCCACTCCAGTAAGGCTTAACAATTCCTCCAAACTGGGCGGCACTTCACCGCCATATGACTCTACAATTTCTGCTGCCATCTGCTTGATTTCAGATGCACGGTAGGCCAAACCCAACGGCTGGATGGCCTCGCGGAGCTCGTCTAAGTCTGCGTTCATTATTGCCTGCACAGTGGGGTACTGAGTCAGTAATCTCGAATAGACTGAAACGACTATGTCACGGGCTTTTGTCTGTTGCAGCAGTTTCTCAGCTAGTAAAACTTCGAATGGATTCTTGGTGTTGCGCCAGGGGAAATCTCGCCGGTTGACCGCGTACCAATTCAAAAGCGATTGTTGTAGTTCAGCCTTACTTTGCTGTAGTGGCTTAGGGAGTTCCATCTCCATCACCTCTGTGCTTTATCCCAGTGCCCAGACCCATTACTGCATTACGCGGGATATCGAATCGGGTGGAGTAGGTTAGGTACAAATGAGAGGAGCAGTCATCTATCTGCTAACTCGGATCAGGATCCCGCTCCGAAGCTCAGAACCCTTTCCAGACCGCACCCATTTGTTAACTGAGAGCCCATCCATATCATGATGAGAATTGTTTACTGGCTAGAAAGTTTGCACATTGTGGCTTGCTGCACGTCAGATTCAGATACTTTGATCCCTGGGCTAGCGAGTCTTGACTAGACCCCTTCCCAATCTGCCCTAGATACAGATGACTGCATCTAGGGAACATCCAAGACACTCCATTTCACCCGTGTTATGATTCTCAAAATTAACCACTTAACTCTTGCCTTTCATGCTCTATCAATCTCTGGCGATTCTCAGGCGCTACTACACCTGAGGCAAGTTCTTTGTCTGCTATATATTGTAGCAAAGCGCTAGCTATCTGTCGGGCCAGCAACGGGGGAACACCATTACTGATGACTTTGAATTTATGTGTAAGATGGCTCTCGGCAGGTAAGACATATTCATCCGGAACGCTCTGGATACGCAGGGCTTCCCTCACCGTAAGCCGTCTCGGCTTCCACGGATGCAGGTGGACTTCGTTGTTGCCGTACCAAACGGTTGGGCTGTAGCGGTATCTGTGCAAGCGTTTGAATGATTTTCCAGATACATCTCCTTCCATAATCTCTCTGAATTTCTTTGAATATGGCGTAAACGCCTCTAGCCCGTTGGGAAGTTGTTCCGCGTCATCTCCAACTAAGTGCCCCACCGTTAGCTGTAAGGGGATATCGGGAGGGACTGGAATGTCGTTACGACCAAAGGGGCTGGTTGTGGGCCAGGCCAAGTTCTTTGCGCCGCTAAACTTGGGGTAAGGCCAGGGAAACCAATCTTGGTCCGGCCCAGACTGAGTTAACGGTGAACGCTCATCCGGTAGAATATCTTTTCTAAAGCCAATAAGGAAAAGGCGCTCTCTGCATTGGGGGACCCCATATTCTAGCGCGTTTAGAACTTTCATCGAGGTTAGATACCCCAGATCATCGGCCTCAAGTTGACTTACTATATGTTGGTAAAATTTGCGATGTTTCTTTCTAACCAGGCCGGGGACATTTTCCATGACGAAAAAGCTGGGGCGCAAATCGCAAACAAGGTCAGCAAACGTCTGCGTCAGTTTCCCTCTATTCCCCTCAGATCCAAGGTCTTTCCCGGATATACTAAAATCCTGGCACGGCGGACCGCCAATAATACCGAAGAATTCGGGTGGGACTGAGCCAAATGCTTGCGCTAGAATCGTCCGTTCCGTCAATTCATTAACACTGGACTCGATGACTAGTGGAGATTTTTCCCCATTCGCACGTCCTGCAGCTTGCCGCCAACTCGAGATTCCGGCGCGGTACATATCTGCAAACGACTTGTCGACTTCGTTTGACCAGATGACATCAAAGCCAGCCTGCTCGAAGCCCAAGTCAAGAAAGCCGCCGCCGGAGAAAAATGATATTACTGGTATCCGCCCCACAGTATGGCTCTTCCTTTATCAAGTTAGCGAATCTTGAAATACCCTAACTGGGGATTATGAATATCCCCTACAACAGTGACCCGGTCGAGGAAACGGTTGAAGTGCTCGCAAGCGGTTTCCGGAACTAGAGCGCAATTATGGCAGGCTGCCAGGTTGCAGGAATCTGGTCCTTGACCACCACTGCCGCCAATCTCGGTACAAACTGGGTCAACGGAACACCATGTAGCATCCTGCAGGGCATGCATAATAACAGGCTCAATATACCCCTGCTTACCCATTCGCACCAATCCACCCATTGTCCCTTCGGCATCGCCGTCCGCTGTATACACCAGCACCCCACTCATCTGGCCAGCAGGGTTGCTGGATACATACAGCCTTTCCTTTAAGGCAGCGGAACTGTATCCACATTCAAACGTTAAGCGATTCATGAGTATGTGGGCAAACGTGTGTAACAAGACAAAACGGGGCGTGATTTCCTGGTCCTTCAAACGACGGTTCTGTTGTACGCTTCTGTAGCGCGTGCTTAATTTCTGAATACGCGATACTATCTCAGGTTGTTGTTCCCAGGCCGAAAGCTGTTGCTCATCAAACACAAAGAATATTCCTTCACCGTAGACTTCATAAGCTGGTAACCAGTTGTTCCCGGAAGTCTCATTCTTGCGGAGCATTGCTTTGCGTTCAACCAGTGTTTGCTGGTTAGTGGCAAAAACGCGGGAGAAGCCCGTTAGGGCGCGCGTCTCCCGGAGTTTGTCTACGAGCATAATCCGCGAGAAATATTTGGCAATATACTGGTCATACTCTTGCAAACGGGCCGATCTGATCCGCAAGAGTTCTTCATCAAGGCTCTCCTGCAAAACTTGGTATTCTTCCCGCCGGAAATCCTCGGCAGTCTTAATAGAATCCTCATCCTCAATATTTCTGTCTTGACATTGCCCGACGATTGCAATCCGGGCTGCCTCTTCTATTTGTTCTTTCTGGTAGATCTCGAATTTTAGGGCGTATTGTCCTTGTGTGGTAATACTTTTAACTGCTGTTTCCAAGTTCCGAGCACCATCAATGCCTCCCAGCGCATCAAGAACGGTTTTCAGATTAGTTGATAGTGGCGGACTAGAAAACATGTGAACTAACTCATCAGGAACAGAATGGGTTCCGCGAGGCAAGTAGATTGAACTACTAATGTGAGCGAAGTAAACATTTGCTGCGCTGCGGAGAGAACCACGAAGGTGGGCTCTACATTCTTCTCGCACACCCTCCCCTAGCCAGGTTAGGTGGCCCGGACAGTAAAAATCGCTGCCGTCATCCGTGAGAGATTTGCTGAGAAATGTTGAACCATCCGGATGGGCTGTTGTGATTTGTGACAACGTACGTTCTTTTTTGCACTCGTCACAGGAAACTTTCTGCCCTGAAAGAGTAGCGCTGCCCGTGGCCTTTAAACGAAGCACTCCTTTGCACGTGGGAGATTTCTGCCGGTGAACCCACTCACGCCAAGGAAAATCCTGCAAATGTCCGGCTTCACACATTGAAACAAATGGCACCTGATATAGTTCTTTGTTGCATTCCGGACATTTGGGACGTCCTCGTTCAGACAAGGGTCTTTCATCTAAACGGTCACACCAGGGACAAAAATGCCACTGCGGGAAACGCAGAAACGGGACGGTCAAGCCAATATTGGGTGTACCGCTGTTGTAGCGCCACGGTTCACGGTAATCAGGAGGGAGCCTGAAGTGGTCAACCTGCAATAGGCGTTGTAACCGCCATTCTTCGATAATGTATTCATGCTCTACCACATCCGGTGTGCCATCCTCGCGTTCGTACCAGTGGTCTAATCCTGCTGTGAGCAGTCCTATGCCCCCTTGAACAACTAGCATAGCCCCAACTCCAAAGGGAGCAACAAGCTGGGAACGCCGTACAGGGTTTCGTATCATATTCCCTTCACTTCCTCATCCTCTTCTAGCAAATAGAGTCGGGTGATTTCGGCTTGACATTCAGCGTCGACGTTACGCATCGAGGTAGGAACAGGCCAGGACAGCAGCCTACTGCCGCTATCCGCAAAATCACCTGCGAACCGCAGCAAGAAATCATCATCTGGTGATTTCATCTCCCATACAGTCCGCTTCCACCGAGCCCATTCAGAAGCCCGTTTCTCGAATACACGTACAAAGTTTTCAGTCTCTGAGGGGTCAATGACATCTACCCTAGGTAGAAGGATTGCCTTCAAACCTTCAATCAAACTGCCCGGGAAAGGGTACGGCCTTCGAACAACACTTTCGTCTCCGAATTGGCGTGCATATAGCACCATTACAGCGTGTAAGGCGCGGTCAAGGGCAGGCGGCGAAAAGGGAGTAACGCTGGCTGGCTCTACGTGAGCATAAAGGCGCTCATGGTAGCTGCGAAACTTCTCAAAGTGCGATCTATCGCGTGGCTTTGAGGCGGTGTATATAGTAACAACCAGGCCTGGACGCTCCCACCAACGTCGGCCCACCCGTCCCGTCACCTGGATATACTGGGAGGTAGACTTTGGCTGGCCGACAACTGCCATCAGTGATAAGCGGTCAATGTCAACGCCAACCTCCAATATATTCGAGGCCAAGCAAGCATCAACGGGACGTAGTTTATTAGGGTTATTACATGCGACTTCAAGGTCTGCAATGGCCTCTGGCACTTCATCGCTCTTGAGCCTTCCCGTCAATTCCCGGATACGCCACAGTTTTCGCATGCTGCCGTAGGTAACACCCAACCTGTTAGCAACAGCCTTTAGATAGTCTGGAATATCTGATTGGAATAACGATAAGGTGGTGCCAAGCTCTCGCAAGCTGTTGAAGAATATGAGCAATGTCCACCAAGGGTCTTGCTCTTCAGGATTCGGAAAGGCCACAGGGGCTTGCATTAGTGCAGTGAAGGTTCTGACTTGCACAGTTTGCAGCGACCCTAACCCAGGCCCGTGTACGCCCACGTATATCCGGCCAGGTTGCGGTTTTCCAGTTTTATCTCTAGCATATCTGGCAAAGAAAGAATCGTCTGCGTCTATGCCTGGTGGCGGGAATAGAACAACATTCGTTCGGCCATAAAGAGCCTTTATCTGTTCTTCATAACGGCGTGTGGTTGCTGTTGAGCTAACAATCTTTGGCCGCACTATTCTACCTTGTCTCCGGTCAGTGCAAAGCTCTTCGACGACGGTTTCGTAAAGGCCAACCATTGAACCAAGAGGTCCAGATATTAAATGTAACTCATCCTGGATAATCAGGCCCGGTGGCGAATATTGGCGACTTCCATCGTTGCCGATACCAAAAAGCGCCCTTGCTTCAGGACGCCAGGCAAGCATGGCGAACTTATCAACCGTTCCAATCACAATTGAGGGTTTTACTTCGTAAATATCCTCATCAATCACGTAAACAGGTAACTCACTACTAAACCGACATTCACTGTCCGGGCAGCGATAGATAACGGTCTTTTCCCTCCTAGAATAGCCTGCGATTTTAGTATCCCACTTCCGACCCATTTTCTGACGTATGGGCCCCATCTGCGCGCCGCACCACGGGCATTGTCCAAGGACAAACTTGTTTTCGGTGAATCGGTCCCCGCTGCTAAGCTTGGCCAGTACATCAACTGCTTCTTTGCGACTATTTGGGGTGTTACCTCCCCCCACCCAAATTCCAATGGAAAACGATCTTTCGCCCAAATCTGGGTTTTGTTGCCTGATATACTCCATAGCGCAAACGAGCCTGGATGTGCGCTGGAACTGTTGCGCCGTCAATAAACGTAATGTATATCTTGTAACTACATGAACACCCATATCGGCGGGGTCTTTGAGCCGTCGCATAAACATCGCAAATGCGGCCAAACCAAGATAGGCTTCTGTTTTGCCGCCACCGGTAGGGAACCAGATAAGTTCCACTGTCTCCCGATGTACATCGTTCTCTTCAACCGCTGACCGCAAAGCCATAAGTAGAAAGGCTATCTGAAAGGCACGCCACTGCCCTTGGTCAGGTCTTAAGTTACCAACATCGGGTTCACTGTAGACATCGGAAAACCGCCAGCGATTCGTTTTGTAGTCGTATGAAGCGATACGAGGTTCCTTCCTGATCAGCTGTTGCACTAGGATTGCGCGGTTGGCAAGTTGAAAAGCTCTTAACGCTAGAGAATTCGCCTTAAGATAGTCTATTCCATCCCGCATGCGCTTCGCGCAACGGCCACAGTTTTCCAGGTGTTCCTCTGCGGTTAGCTGTAGATCAGGGGGCAGTTTGCTTATTTGAGAATGTTTCTTAGAGATCCAGGCTTCATACAATTCGACGACACGTTCAAGTTCATCAAAACCATCCTTGCCAGGAACTAAACCGGCCAGGACGGCCATTGCGACCCTAATAGGGTTGCCTGCGTCATCTTCTATTTCCGGTGTGGTGCTTGCAGTTTCAAAAACTGGTAAGCACTCAGCTTTGACCGTACCCACATTGCCCGCACCGTCCTTTTCTCCCCAATCCGCAGCACAACCATGTCCAACACCGTACGTTTGGTAGTTTCTGTAAAGCAGAGCGAGCGATTTCTCTTCACCCTCCAACGCACTAATCGGGGCTTCAGGATACGGCAAAACCAAGTTTTCTCCATCCGAGGATGTTATTTTGACCTCAAAAGAAGCTTGGAAAATACAGAGTTCGTCATGGCGGCCGATTCCAGGATCAGTACGGTTGACCAAACAAACGGTGATAAGTCTCTGACGAGGGTTATCATCATGAGGATTCGGACGGGCGTATAACTCGACACGCAAATCTATGGGGCCACAATTTTCTTCCGGCTGGAGTCTCTCTTCGAGTTTCGCTACCTGAGTGGCGCATATTGCCTCTACATCAAATTCCTTTACAAGCGAGATAGGCACACGCAACCACCAGGTTGAATCATATTTGTCGATTTGAACCTCAACAGGTTTGTATCGACCAAGCGAGGCCTCAACCACAACTTTCGAACCGGGCGGCAGGTATGCCAGGAAGCTAATCCCCATACTACTTGGGCGGTAGGTATTGCTAGCTGACAGGTCAAGGTCGTTTAGCCCATCATCGAAGTTAATGTCTCTCGCTAGACTCTTCTCAATGTCCGCGGCCCCTTGTGAAGTTAGGGGGGTATCTGAGCTTTGGCCATCTTTTTCGTCCCGGCTATGCAGGCCAATTGCAGCACTGCCGGCATCTTCAGGTGTATCATCTGCTACTATTTGCCAGGGATAGAGAACACCGATACCATATCGTTTCGTAGGCGGGTCGCGTTGTAGCGCTTCTTCCCCGTTTTCTTTTTGCTTCCAGGGGCCATAGGAATCTTTCAGACTCTCGAAGCGCACACCGCTTGAAAAGTCTAGTTCTTTCCCGTGCGGTGAAGGCCCAACCAGCTCTTCTCTCAAGGCCTTCAATACCAGATGCCTGTTTGTGATATTTGCAGACATAAATCCGGTCCCTTACGATTGAAGGATTCGTTCAAGAACATCACACCTAACATTGTCGTGGGCCAAAATAAAGAGCCGATGTAAGGCGCGCGTCATAGCAGTATAAAATAACGATATCGCCTGTTCGCCCGATATCGTTTCCACATCTGTTACGATAACTGCTGAACTCTCCATGCCTTTGAAAGCGTGGATTGACCCGCATCTGATTTGGTTTTTCCGTGCATGTTCTAAGCTGGCAAATATAACACCGGAGGAAGAGTTTACCGTGCTAGTGATGGCTTTATGCGGCGCCTTTGGCGATAACACAGCTATATCGGAATATGCGAATCCCTCTCGCTTTAGTTTTGCTATTGTTTCCAAAAGACGTCTTTGCTGATCTCTTTCATCTGCATAGTAGATAATCTCGGGTTCTATGCCATCATCGGGGCGAAGAATTCTTGAGTATTCGGGATTAAGGTCACCCAATAAATGGACCAAAGTCGCAATTCTAGGAACATTGCGGCAGTTAACTCGCAATGCGTACTGAGGCGGATTGCCAAACCTGGTTGAGATTGCCTCACCAATGCTAATTTCAGCATTTGACTCGTATATTGCTTGCTTTTCAAAATCCCCGAAAAACTTCCATTTACCCGCGTTTAATCCCCCCTTTAGACTCAAATCAATGAAATCCAGATAGTCATTGCGAAGCAGGTCCTGAGTTTCGTCTACTATTATTTCATCGTATAGGAAGCGCTCCGTTTCATCCTCCAGCAAGCTGTCTATCGCCATTTGGGGAAGCGTTTCGTGCCAAAAGCGGCTGGATCGTATCTTCCCATGCAAATTGGCACCTGTAACTTCCAGCATGTGTTTGTGTAAAGTTCTAACTGTCACTTCTGGCTGGATTGCGGCAGTTTCGGCATCAAGATGTTGGCCCAACAGCCTATTGTAACAGAGAAAGAGAACACGGTTCCCAGCGGCGCGACTCCGCCGGGCTGCTTCAATGGCGAGTACAGTTTTGCCAGTGCCAGCTGGGCCACTAAAAACCACTCGTGGATTTGCCGCCATCGCATCCAGCGCAACAAACTGTTCTTCGGTATACTGTTTGGCTTCTTGATCCAGGCGTTCCAGCTTCTTACGCGGTGGCTCGAAAATCTCAAAATCAGGCCTGAGTATCTTTGCAATCTCCTCGCATTGGCTTAGGGTCGGTTCGTTGCCTGATTTATCAAACCAAGGCGCACTCTTTTCTTCAAGGAGTTTTCTTGCTTCCTCAAGCACTTGAACAATGAGCAGGCTGATAGGTTTTCTTCTAAGTCCGGCGCCATCAATGACCTGCCACTGATGCCACTCTCCCGACCTAATGTCGAATCTCACATATGGAAATACCACCGCAGACCAAATCGGAATAGAGGCCAAATTACGGCTCTTTTTCAAAAGACGCTGCCGTATGCTGTGCATTGCCTGAGAAGCTTGTTTGAACGGGCCACGTTTATCAGGCGTGGTTTTGGAGCCGTAATACCATAGCCCTTCTTCTCGCCTTATGCTTAAGGCTGCCTTGATCTCCAAACACAATACGCCTTTTTGAGGAACTATGACCACAAAATCCGCTTCACCTGCCATACGTTCAATGTGGTCAGCTATGTCTAGGGAGTGCAATACTATCCACTCATCTGTATGCGGGTCATCGGCCAGCCGACGAAATATCTCTTTTTCACCTGGACTCGGATTGCCCATATAGATTTGGGCCGGGATCATTCGCGCCACCGCTGATCCCCCAGTCTAAACGGTTGCCCAATCCGTGAGTAGGGCACTTCATAGGTTTCGGGCAAAATGCTTTCAACGCGAAAAGCGGTAAGTCCTCCTTCATCCTCGCCAGACAACTTGAAATCCATTCTCCCGCGTTTTTGTAGTTGCTCCATATCGAGGTCTTTGACTTGGTCAAATAGCAGTTTACGCATCTGGAAACCGGCTTTGTGGTGAGCGCGGTCAATGCGTTTCATCATAGTCCAGTACTCTTGGGCCTCATCCGCTAAACCAACAAGCCTTAATATTGCCAGGAAATCATTGTATTTCCGCGTACGGATACTCCTGGGTGACATCCAATTGCGGACATTTGTTTCATTCGCCAGGTTCGACCCAAGATCAAGCAGGTCAATACTTGTTTTGAAGAGACCATGTTTTTTTGCATAGTTTCGAAGAAGTTCTTTCCAACGCTTCTGGTACTGGCGGGCGTGGTGGGCCTGGTGACCCATGATCTTGTCTGCTACGGGCACGATGTAATCACCACCACCACTAGTTCTGACCAGAATGAACATACCTGGCTGTATTTCTTCGGCAAGCATACGGACAACACGGTTTTCTGTATCTTCATCGGGATCAATGACTAACGTATTCGCCCCTTCCCTTGCTTCAACAAACACAGCCCAATCATCCTCAAGAATCATACATATGGCCACGATATCTTCGAATTCATCCCTATCTTCTTTGTTGAGGGTAGATGTCACAGATGAGACTTTGTCAACGATACTAAGGAGGGCTTCTGAAGCAATATCATCCCATTGGCGACTGGTTTCGCGTTCCTCCACAGTAACGTACTTCCTATTTGAGTGGCCATAGGATTTGTGGGGACTGACAAATAGATTTCGTGGTTTCCATCCATCTGTGATCCAGTCAAAAATCAACACATCAACCTGGCTTGCCCGAGAAGCAGTAAAAACGCTTTCAGGAAACCACCGAGTCGGTCCAATGACAATGAGCCGATCATAACAAGTCAAGTCCCTAAGTTGAAGCGGGTGGACAACGTACAATTGGGGAAGATTGAGTTTGGCAGCCAGTTCCTCGACTTGAGGAATTAGCCGTGATTCTTTTATTACCCAGGCAACCTTCTGATCTGTATCTGTCAATTCGATTAGTTTATCCAGAAGGGGATCCTGAGATTGGTCAAGCAACTTTGCCAGCAACTTCAGAATAGCGAAAGCATGCTCAGCTAAATCAGGGTACAGTTTTTGACAGAAGCGCAAATAGTATTGTAGTTCCTCAACTAATGTGAGAATCCTTTTTACACGATATGATTGAGGAAACGGGGCGGCACAAAGCTCGAACCGTAGGTATTTCAAAGAGACAAGAAACCCTTGCCAATAATCGTCGCCAGCCAATTCTCCAAGCAGTGAGTCAAAACTATGGAGTGTAGTGCAAAAATTACCCAGAGCAAGGTGTTCAATCCTATGGCGGGTGATAGTCACGGTAGAGCTTTTTTCATAAAGGATAGCAACATCTTCGAACAAAGATTCATTCATCGGACTCTATCCCTGTAAACCATCATTTCGATTCCATCTGGAATTCTGACAGGCAACTCAAAGTCGCCATCCGCTCGGTAGGTGTAGTTTTGGTTGAGTACTTCAATTGCTTGTACACACTGGCGCTCTGTTCTATCTAGCAAGACGATTTGGTGCGCTGACTCCCACTTGCGGCCAAGCTTCAAGTAGGCAATCGCGCCATCAAAAACAGCAATGGGAGGAATCTGGGTTCCGATTTCTTTTTCGGGACGAGTATTCGATGACGATACACATAGAGTCCGGTACGATTTGTTTGGGCCATGGAACTGGCGAACTCGAAGAATATCCTGTAAATATCCCTCAACCTCAACAGGTTTGCTCGCAGTTCTGCATATGAACGGGATGTTACATAGCTCATGCGCAAGAAGTGACTTTCTCCCAACGAGCAACGCCTCAAACGAACTATCGAGGATATGCTGTTGCGCCAACTTCCTTCCTAAGCAACATAGGAGAAACTTGCCTGGGACTTCCGCTAAATACCCGCTTTGTTGGCGCTTAGGCAAACTGAAATCCTTATTAGAAACGGTGATTCTTGAAGCGTAACGATGGAGTGGAAAACCCCTATTGCCGCTATTACTAGTACTTATGTAAATGTAGGGTTCTCCCTCGAACTCGTCGAATCTCTCAATTGTTCCTCGAAGTCTCCTATTGTTATCTTTTCGTATATAAACGGGGGTTCCTGGTTTCAGACTACGGATATATTCCAACTGGACGGTGTCAGTGGAGTCTTCATGCCCTATTTTGGCGAATACAATTCCGGTGGCAACCAAACCGCAGGCAAATGATCTCGTGGGAATCGCCAAACCAATTACAATGCGATGGCTGTCATTGGATATTGTGGCCAATTGGTAGCCCAGCCTCATGAAAAAATAGGCCCATCCAGGCAAGAGCTGGGATTTGTTCTGTGAACGATAGTAAAGGCGCGGTAGATTCTCCGACATTGAGAATGAATTCCGATTAAGAATCGTGGAAAGCTCTGCAGATTAATTCAATTCCAGGAGTTTCTCAGCCGTTTTAACAATCTGTCTTCGTGCTTCGTTAGGCAAATTCCAGTTTGGCGGCAGCGTCACTGTTGCCTACACATCGCCCAGCGAATGCCAAGTGCTCGCCGTAGTCAAGGGCCATTGCGGTTTGAACGTTAAGAGCTGCGTGTCTCCCATAATCCTCCTGACCTAAGGCCTGGTATAGCCCACATTCCCTGAACGGTGAAGCTTCACAAATACCCATCTCCAGCATAGGTATTCATGTAATGTGGCTCACGGTCTCAGATCCCATCCACGGCTACCTTGATGGATTGATGAAAAGCTCTACCATTAGATCGGCGTAGCGCCGCTACGCATTCTGGCTGTTTGCGATCCTGCAAATACGACGGCCGAGCGTTGGCAAGTGGACGAACTCGTGCATTAGCGTTCGGTTCGACTGTGCAGTCTCCAATTAAGCGCCCAAATTCAGCCATCCGCGCATCATGCAGGAATTGGCGCAGCTTTCCTTGAACAGTTATGGTGCACGCTCCGAAACTCTTGCTCCTGGTGACCAGAACAGTTTCAACTATGCCATTCTTGCGACACATCTGCGCGGAACTCGTGACGCTGGTGAAAACTTCGAGTGAAACCCGAGGGCCAAATCGATTTCGAGACGTGTACGACGCTTCTCGGAATGACCATGCAAAATCAAGAGGGAACAGTTCCCGTCTCGATAACGCATCACGGAAGGTTTAGCAATAGACCAGAAGTCCTTTGCTGTAGAGCCTATTATCATTTCGCGTCAGGTTTGTATGATGATGGCTATCGTGTGGCGACTTATTTGCTTCGGATGCACATAAGTCGGCCGCGTACTCATACGATTACCGCCAGGTGACTGCCATGCTGAGGCGCTGAGAATTATGGTGCGACATGGGCGTCCGGTTCCGTCCGGGTCATGATTGGTCGTCGGACCGGTTGAATCGGCGATGGGACAGAATAAGACCCACGTGGGGTGACCTGGGCTATTGGCAGTTGACTTGGGAACCTGTTGATTTGATGTCTGAGCAATCATTGCACAAAGCAACGATTACAAATAGCGAAAGCACCATAGTCCACCTATGACGCCACGATCGTCATTTCTTGAGTTATTGTAAAAGAAATGCTGATGCTAGACAAGAGACTGGGGATGAATTGCAAGGAAACTGTAAGGATAGGCCGCGCCAGATCAGGTCAATCCGCACATGAGGATAGTAGGGGGCACAGGGAAGTCTAGTCACTGTTGAAAGCCTTTGTTCCGGGCAGCAACCGTTTTTCACAAACCAGCTCGGGACACACACTGACATACGGTAAAAATCGGTTCTGCATGACAGGCCTGTTTCCTGCCCCTGAAACACCATGCGACTCGCTACCAGGCGCGTGCTGGTTTCTATCTCTCCCTCGAGTTCATATACAATTGACTACAAATACGTAGAACTGCCTTAATCGATATCCCTGTTATGCCTGGGCACCTCTACGGATAATACCTTGCCCTGACGGAGTAACGCGACAACCTGACGCCCTCTCCGTGACCGATTCCTTTTAACCACCGATATATCAAACCGAATCACGTCCACACTTGGCCTCGCGTCGGGCGGTCCGCCCATGTCGAGAAGATGCCTTGTGTGGAGACAATCCTCAACATTTAATACCCGGGAGCGCAACTCATGTATGATTGGGCAGTCGTATTTAGTATTCTGCTATTCGCTTTTGCCATCGGCCTGGCTATATGGTTACTCATTCGCAGCATCGTACTCTGGTATTTTCGCATCAATCGTATTGTCGAACTCCTGGAACAGATCGAGCGAAACACCCGGTCGGGTCTTCGAGAAGCCTACGGCCAGCTACAAGGTGAAGAAGAATATTACTTCAGAAATGGCGTGCGCGTGACCAGCAAGCGTCTCATCGTACCGCCACATGAGTGGCATATTAGCCAGTTCCAGCCAGTCCGTGTACAGAGCTTCGGAAGCAAATATCGCATCTACCTTCTGGATAAGTCCGGACGCCAGATCCACCACCTTGAATCCGACAGCGAAGAGCGAATCTACCTGATCGCAGACGCCATCAACAAGGCGATCAAACAGTAGCTACCACCGGCGCCGCATTCAGGCGCGCAGAAAGAAAGGGGTGGCCACGAGTTCACAACCGCAAAACCGTGGCTCACCCCTTCCGCATACCATGGACGGATCCGGCTGCCGGCTTAGTGCCCCGACCGTCCAACCTCATGGCCGCCAGCTACGTAGCAGCCACCGGCACCCCCATGTGCGCCAGGCACAAGCCATAAGCGCCGGCAACATTGCGGGGCCTCATTCGGTCTTCATACCGAAACGCCTGTAGAGTGTCGACCCGTAGCCAGCCAGCAAACATCCAAAGTCGCTCAATCTCTCATGATGCTTTGGCAATCCCCACCTTGCGGCTGCAATGTGAATGTGCCCAGATCCGTGAACCCACCACCAACATTCACAGTTCCGCTCTCCGAGCCATACCGCGGGCTGGATATGCTGTAGGAATACGACCCTTTCGGGAGCGGGACGCGGAACTCAGTGGGACGGCCACTCTGGCCGCCAATGTCGAACGTCCTAGACGCGCAGCCGAAATCGATCGTGAGGAACGCGGCTGAACTCTCGCCCGGACACATCTCAATCGTGCCCGTTACCCCTGAGTCAAAGCTCGGAAAAATGGGCTGCGAATAGGCGCGATACAACTCCCCAAACCGGTTCTGCTCTACTTCAACGCGCACATACAGCTCATTGCCAGTGAGCGTATACGCTGCCTTGGTGCTGCCTTCCACTCTTGCCAGCTCCTGCCCACAGGCTCCCACGAAAGAGATCCATCTCGGAACCGGGGTCACCCCCTCCTCTGTATTCACCGATACCGTGTCACCATCGAAGTTGATATTCAGGCGTGGTCCGATGTCCTTGCGATCAAAGCCATCTGGCCGCTCGTCTGGGCTTCGCACGACGGCATAGAAGCGTCCGGCCAACATGTTCTGTACGATGTCCTGGCGCAGCTCGTTTAGCCTCTCTACTGAGGTGAAGAAATTCTTGGCCGGCCCAAGGGACGAAGTCACCACAATCCAGCTCCGGTTACAGCTTCCTAGATCAATTCCATCTTGATACCGGCAGTCTTCCGGCGAATAGCCATCAAGATACTTCTCCACGTTTTCTGAGCCCACGTGCCACTCAGCTCCATCGATCAGATCCTCACAGTCGTCGGTGCCAAATCCCCAGATCTTGGCGCCACCTGTGAGAGCCAGATCCCACATCTCTAGATAGGTGTCAGCCCCATTGAGTATCTCCATTCCTGTCACATAGCGCGCGAACTGCCTGACCTCTGTAGTGGTCCAGGTACGCTCGTGAGGCGATGGTGATGCTCCGCTCAACTTGTGAATACCCAAAAAGACGACGTCCGCCCGATCCTTGGTATCTTCGATGCGATCGTGCAGGCAATTGTGGACTTCCCTGGCCTTGTCTCCAGTGCCCATCCGGCCGTCCGTCGGGTCGAGCCCTCGCTCAAGATAGTCACAGCACTCACCAGGGTTGATTTCGCCGCTGCCCCGATCGCCGATGGCAAGTAAGTGATGTGCACACCCCCAACCATCTTCTTGGCCGTTGATATGTACTATGCACCGGGGATCGGCCGCTTGATCACACCCGACGCCAGGATCATCTGTGGTGGTGTTGTGGTCAGTGATGGAAATGAACGTGTATCCCAGCGCACGATACCAATCCTCGACTACTTCCGGAGTCTGGCAGCTAGGTGTATCGGTATTGACGATGCCAAGGAAAGTGGGTGTGTTGCTATGCACATGGAGCTGCCCCTTGTAGTAATAAACCTGCTTAGCTGGCTGCGGCGCACAAGCTGCGATGAGGAGCAAAAGAACCGTAATCACCAGAGTCACCGGACTCCAACCTCTCCGTCGCCAACGTTTCATTTGGACCTCCTCTGCAACACACGAGCAGTGGGTTTCGCAGATCGTCATCATGACCAAAGCGATCCCAGCAATCTCCGGGCTCTAAGCGCTGCAACCGTCCGTCTAGACCGCTAGCACATCGCTGTAGACAAAACGGCTACAGAATGGCTTGTAATGGTTCCGTCACGCAACACAAACAGGTGGGTCAGACGTCCCTACGCGGCCGGCGCCTATCAGGCCGGAGCCGGCGACACACCACAACATTGACGCCCAGTGCTAAACTAAAACGAAACCGTGCCTCCTCCCTTCCGGCATACCGCGGGCAGAGCCGGCTGCCCGCTCCGTACCCCATCATTCCGCGCGCAGGGCAGAAAGCTGCGTAGCAGCCACACGCCGTCTACCATCTGCAGAGAGACCCAGACCCATGGCCAGACACCCGCCCACACCGCTGCGTACGCTGCTCACGCGCGCCATCGCCCTGGCACTCGTGCTGGCAGGATGCGTTGGGGTGCAGATGGAACTACCCCCTCCCCCGATTTCACAGCCGGCCACACCCACGCGGGACTACCCTGGCCCCTGGCAGACCTTCGGCGTCCATGACGGCCTGCCCCACGCCAACATCACCGGCATCGCGGTCACGCCGGACGGCGTCGTGTGGGTTGGAACTGGTCGGGGCGCGGCCGCGTACGATGGACGCAGCTGGACCGCGTACCAGGCCGGCGACACGTTGCTCAGCGACCTGGTCCTGGACATCGCGGTTGCCCATAACGGCGTCCTCTGGTTCGGCACGGACAAGGGCCTCTCCCGCTACGACGGCCGCAGCTGGGTGCACTTCACGGAGCAAGATGGCATCCCCGCGGGATATGTCCAGACCGTGGCCGCGGGCCGCGACGGCGTGATCTGGCTGGGGCTGGCCGGCGTGGGCGCGGACTGGGCCTTTGGCAACGGCGTGGCAGCCCTGGACGATAACGGCACCCCACGCAAGGACGACGACCGGCTTGTGACCTACCCGCCAACCGTTGTGCGCATGGCCGGCAGCCTTGCCAGCGCCATCGCCGATTTTGGTGAGCTTGGCGTCTGGTTCGGCGTCACGCCCGAGGGAACCGTGCGCCCAGCCGGCGGCCAGGGTGGGTTGTGGCGGCTGGCGCGCGCAGGGACCGGCCCTGCCGACTCCGTGGAGTGGTCCGCCATCTCATTGCCAACAGGCGACGCGGTGAATGCGCTGCTGCGC
>JACFMY010000023.1:0-4893 GCA_019455155.1 Caldilineaceae bacterium | reverse complement strand
GGTGGGCCGCATCCTGCGCGCGGCGGACGGCCGCATCTGGATCGGTACGCCGGCGGGCATCGTCGTTGGACAGGCAGAGGAGGCGGGTCCCTTTGTCGTGACGCGACAGCTTGGGGTCGAGGAGGGGCTGCCCAGCGAGCACGTACTGGCCCTTGCGGCTGGGAGCGATGGCCGCGTCTGGATCGGCACGGATGCGGGCCTGGCTCTCTACGCAGGGGGCACAGTTACGACCATCACAATTGCGCAGGGCCTGGCCAGCAACTACATTCGCGCCATCGCGCTGGCGCCGGACGGCGCCGTTTGGGTGGCCACGCCCGCAGGCGCGAGCGTGTGCTGCCGGTCTTGAGGCGACCCGCGGCCGCACGGCGCCGTGCGATTGACAACGGTGTTGTGCCGGCTAGATTGAGGGCAGCGCGCGGCGAGCTCTGGCCGCGCGGCCTCACCCGGCCGGCGCCTGGGGACTCCAGACGCGCATGCTGTCCATGCCGCGATTGCCCCACGCAAAGTAGGGAATCGCCGTGAGCGGGACGCTGCAGGGCGCGGCCTGGGAAATCGCATCCAGTGGCCGGTAAAGCGCATCCTGCCAGGCGCCGTCCGCACGTCCGGACAGACGGATCGCGATCAGGGGATTGCCCAGCAGATCCACCGGTACCGTCTCCAACGGTCCGGCGGTCGCTACCTGCACATCCAGGAGATCGACCCCGGCCGGCTGGTCGTGCGACTCCACACAGTAGACCAGCGGCCCCCGCTCCACCGCGACGCAGCCGCGCACCGCGTCCACGCGCGGGTTGGGCATGATGAATGCTGGCTGCATCTCCAGGGTGAGCACCAGCGCGTCGCCCGCCCGCCACTCGCGGTCAAGGACCAGATAGCCGCTCTCATCACGGTGGGGCGTGATCGCGTTGCCATTGAGCGTTACAGCGTAGCCCCGGCACCACGCCGGCACCCGCAGCGCGAGGGACCAGCGCATGGCAGGAGTCTCGCGCACGGTCAGGGCAATCTCGCCATCCCACGGGTAGCCGGTCTCCATCTCCACAACCGCGGCTTTGCCGTCTAGGCTCAGATCCAGGCGCGACGCGGCGTATTGGTGTACCTGAATGCCGGTGCTGCTGGCCGTGGCCAGATAGTGGTTGAGGCTGGAGAGGATGCGCATGACATTGGGCGGGCAGCACGCGCAGGAATGCCAGGCCGGCCGCGTGGCCACGTTGCCGCGCGCGTTGTCCGTCGACGCGCGCACGTAGCGCCCAGCGCGCACGTGCAAGGGATTCACATAGAGGTAGCTGGCGCCCTCCAGCCCCGGACTGCTCAGCACGCCATTGTAGAGGGTGCGCTCGAAGAGATCCGCATAGCGACTGTGGCCCGTGACCAACAGCAGCCGCCAATTCCACATGAGGCTGGCAATGGCCGCGCACGTTTCACAGTAACAGGTGTCAGCCGGCAGCTCGTAGGGCGCGCCAAAGGATTCGCCGTCGAAGCGCGAGCCGATGCCGCCCGTCACGTAGAGCTTGCGCTGCGTCATATCCGCCCACAGCCGCAGCATGGCGTCCATCAACGCGTGCTCGCCCCGTTCCATGTAGAGATCGGTGACGCCCGTGGTGAGATAGAGTTGGCGCACGGCATGGCCTGCTACCTCGTTCGCCTCCCTGACGGGCACATGGTCCTGCTGGTAGACGGGCCCGTAGCCAGCATGGCCGCCCATGCGATTGCGGCCGCGGCGATCGACGAAGAGCTGCGCCAGCGCAAGATGGCGCGCCTCGCCCGTCACGCGAAAGAGCTCCACCAGCGCCATCTCGATCTCCGGGTGGCCGCAGGTCTCATCTCGCCGTCCCGGGCCGAACATCTCTTCGATATGGTCCACAAAGCGCAAGGCCACGGCCAGCAGCCGGTCGTCGTCCAGCGCCCGGTGAAACGCGATGGCCGCCTGGATGAGGTGGCCGGCACAGTAGAGCTCGTGGCCGTGGTCGAAGTTGGTCCAGCGGGCAGCGGGCGCCGCGATCTGGTAGTAGCTGTCCAGGTAACCTTCCTCTTCCTGGGCCGCCTGCACCAGACCGATGGCCGTGTCCGCCATGGCCTGCAGCGTGGCGTCGGGGCTCCGGCCCAGCTCCCAGGCCACCGCCTCCAGCCACTTGTAGATGTCGGAATCGGCGAAGAGGAAGCCTGCGAACGCACCCTCCTCCATCCCCGCGGCGATGCGCAGATTGCGCAGATTGCCGGCCTCTTCCAGCATGGCGAAGCCGTGGGGCAGGCTCATGGTGCGGTTGGTCTCCTGGTACCGCGCCCAGAAACCGCCCGTGATCTCCACCGCCCGATAGGGCAGCGCCCGCAGCGCCGAACGCAGCGATCTCGTGTTGTCAACGGGGCCCATGCTGTTGGTTGGCGCTATCATGACCTCTCCTGATCACTTTGTATTGTGAGAAGATCTGCCGCTCGTTGCCAGGAGACAACCGGCTCTCTCATGGTTATCCAGAGTGTGGGTAATCCTACCGCCGCGCTAGAGCTCGCCGTTGGCATAGCGCCAGAAATGGTCGGCTAGCGGCGTGCGCTCGCGCGTCAACTCGTCCAGGTCGCCGTAACGCGGCCCCCACTGGTCGCTCGCCACCATCCACGCGTTGAGATTCTCCGTGACCTTGAACTTGTTCGCCCACAGGCCAACAGGCATGCTATAGCGGAAGAGGGGCGCCTGCTCCAGGCGATAGTCCCACTCGATCATATCGAAAAGGGGCCACCAGGTATAGCCCTGCATGGGGATGCCCGAGGTCTTGGCCTGGCGCACCACAGCCACCGTCTCGTCCATCCATTGCATACGTTCGCCGATGGTGCCGACCACGGCCGTCTCCGTCAGGATCATGGGCAGCTGGTAGCGTTCCCAGGTCATGCGCAGGACCGCGGCCAGCTGCGCGCTGGTGACGCCGCGGGTGAAGCGTTCGCTGCCGTCCGCGCCCCGCGTCCAGACGCCGCCCGAGACCGGGTAGTAGTTGACGCCAAAGATGTCCACCTGGATGGGGTGGGCCTGGAACCAGGCTAGATCGCTTTCCGTCACGCCGTGGCTCTGCAGAAAGGGCCAGAGCAGATGGTCGGTGTCGACGCGGCCGGTGAAGAGGTCGAAGGGCAAGAGGATATGGGCCTGCTCTGTTTCGACGCGGTCACGCAGGCTGCTGTCCATGCTGTAATGATACTCCACCGCCTCCACCTGGACGATGACGGCCTCTGGATTCGCCGCGCGCAGCGCCTTTTCCGTCAACGCCACGCCGCGACAGACCGGCAGCAGAACCTTGACGTAGCCGTCGAAGCCCTCCAGGTGTGGCGGCCATTGGCCCAGCCGCCCGCAGAAGAGCGCGTTCACCATGGGCTCGTTGAGCGGGGTGAAATAGCGCACGAGATCCCGGTAACGCTCAGCGAAGGCATGGGCATACTCGGCAATGCGCTCGGCGTAGCTAGCGTTGATAAAGGCGTTCTCCATCCAGAGGGGCGTGCCGTAATGCATCAGATCGATGATGGGCGTGCAGCCTACGGTATTGACCAGGTAGTCGAGCGCTTCGTCGATCCACGACCAGTCGAAGACGCCGGGCGCGGGATTGACTCGATACCAGGGCACGCCCCAGCGCACGTGCTGCGCGCCCGCTTCGCCCAGCAGGTCGAAGTCCTCGCGCCAGAGGCGATAGTGCGCGGTCAGCTCGTACTCGTCCAGCGGCCGCAGCCCAGGCCGCGTCTGGGGGACAAAAGTGTCCTCGATCCCAAGGCCCCAACTAAAGGCAGGAAGTGTGGCAGACATGGTGGCTTGACTACTCCTTTATTCCGGTGAGTGCAATGCCCGCGACGAAATAGCGCTGGGCAAAGAGGAAGGCGAGCACCAGCGGCAGCGCGGCAATGGTCGCGCCCGACAACAGCACACCATATTCGATGTTGTGCTCGCCCATGAAGAGGGCCAGACCGGTCGGTAGCGTGCGCATATCCGCGGTGGTAGTGACAATCAGGGGCCAGAGAAAATCGTTCCAGTTGTACATGAAGTGAAAGACAAAGAGCGTGGCCAGGGCAGGTCCGGAGAGGGGCAGGATGATCTGCCAATAGATGCGGAACTCGCCCGCGCCGTCGATGCGCGCCGCGTCCTCGAAATCGCGCGGGATGCTGATGAAGAACTGGCGCAGCAGGAAGATGCCGAACGCGCTCGTCAGGTGAGGCACGATGAGCCCCTGGAAGGTGTTGATCCACCCCAGCGCAAAGAGGTTGAAGAAGAGCGGCACCAACGTCACCTGGGCCGGTATCATCATGGTCGCCAGGATCGCGATGAAGACGACGTTGCGCCAGCGGAAGTGCAGGCGCGCCAGCGCATAGGCGCACATGGAGTCAAAGAACAACGAAATGATGGTAATGGTAAAGGAATAGACCAGCGAGTTGCGGATGAGCATGGCAAAGGGCAGCCGCGTCCAGATGAGCTGGTAGTTGGAAAAGGTCCACGCCGTGGGCAGGAAGCGCGGTGGGAAGGTGATGATGTCGGCCGGCAGCTTGAACGATGTCAGCACCATAATGACAAAGGGCACCCCCACGGCCAGGCCCGTGGCCACGAGCAGCAGATAGAGCAGCACCTGGTTCAGCGGCGCGATGCGCCCCCGCGCCATCCTCCGCGGCGCGGCCTTGTGCGTTACCGTTCCTGAAGCCGCTTGTGCACTCATATCAAGTCGCCTCCTGGTAGCGCAGAATCCTGAGCTGGGCCAGCGTCACCACGAAGATGAGGCCAAAGAGCACCAGGGCCGCGGCGCTGGCAAAGCCCATATCGAAGTTGAGGAATCCTTGACGGTAGATATAGACGACCATGGTCTCCGTGCTGAACATGGGCCCGCCCCGCGTCAACACATAGATCTGGTCGAAGGCCTGAAGGGCTGAGATGACGGCGTT
>JACFMY010000617.1 GCA_019455155.1 Caldilineaceae bacterium | reverse complement strand
AAGTTTGATGGTTGACAGACCACTGGCACGCTGCCTGCAGCACCAATCCAGTGCGGTCCCGGGAATTGAGCCCGGGACCGCACTATTTTGAATCGCCCGCAATGAGCTGCTCGAGGGGCGACCGGCGATCAACCTGGATGTCCGCAGCTGGCCCCATCACAGATACCCCTGGTTAGGCCGTCTCACGACCTGGCGCCGCCCAACCAACTCCTCTGACAGTCTCCTCCACGACATCCTGGTTTGGCACCCCCGGGCGCCGTCCGCCAGGGCTGCGGCTCAAGAACCACCTACAAGGCTTACTCCGCTGGTCTCGCAATGACATCCAGCACACCACTGCCACAACAAGAAAACGACCGGTTGATGCCGGCCTGCCGGCGCTGGCTTTGACTCGCCTCGCGCGGGATCGGGCAACGCACCGTCCTCCGCGCTTTGTGAGTTATTCCTGACGCGATTCTCGCCCCCGCGTGCCACAAAACGCCTCATCCATTTCTGTATCCTCAGCGCATGCATGGCCGGGTACCGATTCCGGCTCTTGCGCTTCGGCGACACGTTTCACTTTATTTCACAGTTGAGGAGAACACCATGTTACATCCTACATTCCGTTTGCGAAGTACGGCAGTGACCCTCGTCGTTGCCATCTGTATTCTGTTTGGTCTGCTTACGCCAGGCAATGCTGCGCACGCGGCGCCGCCGGCACAGAGTGTGACCGTCGAACTGCCCGCCACCCAAGATGCGCGTATCCAGGGCGGTAGCCCCGACAACGGCTTTGGGAATGGCTTCATCTGGGTCGGCACCCCTGAAGGGCATCTGGGGTTGGTTCAGTTCGATCTCTCGGTCTTGCCGGTCGATGCGACGATCAGCGGCGCCGAGCTGCGGCTCAACTTCACCGGCGTGTACACGCTCACAGCCCAGGTAGAGGTCGGCCGCATCGACGGCAGCTGGGACGAAGCCACCATCACGTGGAACACACGCCCGCCCGTGACCTTCGGCGGTCCGATCCAGCCCGTCGGTGACAGTGCCGGCGAAATCAGCTGGAATGTCACCCCGACGGTGGCCCAGTGGCAGAGCGGCGCTGTCCCCAACTATGGCTTTGCCTTGCGTGGCGACGGCGCGCTAAAGAGCTTTTATTCCAGGGAGACCGGCGCAAGCCTGGCGCCGAAACTGGTCATCACCTACGAGACGCCGGAACCAGACAATCTCCCCCGCCCGGATCTTGGCGACGCGCCGGACAGCACCAACCACCACGGCATCAACAACACCGCCTATCCCGGCACCGGTGTGTTGGGCCAATTCCCCACTGTCTGGGATGTACCCGCGGGCCAGCCTGCCGGACCGCGCCACGCCAACCAGAGCGGTGAAGGCATTCTGGGCCAGGTGCTGTCTCGTGAGGGCGAGGCAGACTTAGGTCCAGACCAGGATGGCCCCAACAACATTCTGCGCAACGCAGTAACGGGCGCGGTGGGCGACGTGGCCGACAACGACCGCGGAGACGATGGCTGGCGCAACCGCAACATCAAGTTCGTGGACTGCCGCAAGCAGACGTTGACCATCCGCATCAGCAAAGCGCCTGGCGCCACGCTCAAAAAGATGTATCTCAACGTCTGGTTTGACGGCAACCGTGACGGGGATTGGGCGGACATCGCGCCGTGCCAGCCCCAGGACGGCGGTCCCGCGCAGGCTGCCTATGAGTGGATCGTGCAGGACCACATTGTGGATATGACCGCGATCCCCGCGGGCGGCTTTCTTGACTTCCAGATCAATACCGACCGCGTCCTGAACCACACAGAGGGCAAACCGCACTGGATGCGCTTCATGCTCAGCGAAGCGCGCGCGGTGCAGGGTCCCGGCGGCGCGTTCCCCGACGGCCGCGGCCCGCACCCGGGCAGCTATGCCTTCGGCGAGACAGAAGACGTGTTACAGCGGCCGCCCCTCGCGGGCGAAGAGGGCACGCTGGTGCTAGAAAAGCGCGTGCTCAACGCCGCTGATCCCGTCGACTATCCCGGCACCGTCACCTACCAGATCCGGTTGCGCCACGAAGGTGGCAGCGAGCCGCTTCAGGCCCAGATCCGCGATGAGCTGCCCTACCCGCTGCACCTGTTGCCCCGGCTGGCGAGCAACGGCGCCATCGTCTACGTGGAAGTGACCAGCGCGTCCGGCGGGGCCGCGCCGCTCCAGGCCGACTTGAGCTACGTGAACGGCAACGCTGCGTGGCGGTTGAATCAGCTTGTGTCGTGGCAGGGGACCCTAGAGCCGGACTCGGAGGTCGTGCTCTCGTTCGACGTCCATGTGCATCCGCTATGCGGCGCCCTCCAGCAGACTGAGACCGTGCACAATGTCGCTCAGGCGCGGCCCAGAGATGGCGCCCCAATCACGGCTGAAGCCACCTTCGTCGCCAAATGCCCCGGGTACGATGCGAACAACATCGACGTCTCTCCCGAACCAGTCTCCCTTGATCCAGGGGATCTGTCGGACTGGACACAGCTGTCCTGGCACGCCCAGGTGCGGAACAAGCACGCCGTCCCGGTTACGCTCGGTTTCTACCACGAGCCGCCTGCGGGTGTCACGGCCAGCGCGGTTTCGCAACCGGCCGTGCTGGCCCGGGTGACGCTGGAACCGGACGAGCAGAAGCTGGTGAACCTCGATCTGCGCATGGAGAGCGAATTCAGCGACGAGGTGACGCTGGCGGACGACTATTCGCCCATGGGCGCGATCAAGTTCTGCATCCTGCCCGGAGAGGGCGACGCCTGCCCCGATGCAGGGATCTATCCACACCTGGTCGGCGAAGCGCCGCAACCTCCTTTCACCCCGCGGCCCAGCGACCTGGGCGACGCGCCGGACAGCACGAACCATGCGGGCGTGGCCATGGCTGCCTATGCCGGAGTGGCTGCTCGCTATCCCACGGTCTTCGATCCAAACACCGGCCTGCCCCAGGGCCCGCGCCATCGCTCCCCGGGCTACCTGCACCTGGGACCCCTCGTCAGTCGGGAGGCTGAAGCGGACATTGGCCCTGACCAGGA
>JACFMY010000616.1 GCA_019455155.1 Caldilineaceae bacterium | reverse complement strand
AGCGGCGCCCTTACAAGGCGTAGGTCAGCGGTTCGACCCCGTTAGCACCCACCACAAGCTCCCCAATAAAATCAAGGGCTTAGAGAAATCTAGGCCCTTTTTCTTTGCCTATTTGCCAGCCTGCGAGGACGCCAAAAGACGCCTCCACCAACCATAAAACGCCGTTTGCCACCCGTACTATTGCTGTAAACGGCATAGAATCAGGGCTGTAAGAGAAACGGAAGGGCTCAAGTGGCGGGCAAGAGAAAGCGGGCGAACGGCTGGGAGTACGTCTTCAAAAAGGCAGGGGTGCTGGACAAGCCCCTCTACATGACGTTCTCAAGCGAACAGGAAGGCGACGAGTACGCAGCCCGCCTGGACGCACTACTGTCGCGCGGCATCGTGCCCACAGAATTGCGCGCGCCGGACAAGCCGCTGAACATCCAGCAGTTGGTGCGCCTGTACGAGCAGGACGCCCACCCATCGGCCAAGGACCAGGGTGCGCTGGGGGTGGTGTTGAAAGTCCATGGCGGGCATCCGCTGACGGCCATCACGTCCGCCTGGGTCGACGAGTGGATCGCGGAAATGAAACGCGTGGAGAAATTGGCGCCGGCCACGATCCGCCAAAGGGTGGGGGCGCTGGCGCGATGCACCGACTGGGGCATGCGCAAGGGCTACCTGGTGATGCCGGATCATCCACTGCGCACGCTGCCGGATGGCTACGCGCAGTACACCAAGACGGACGAGGCCCATGCTGGCGTGAAGCGCGAGGACATCGAGCGGGATCGGCGCCTGGAGCCGGGAGAGCACGAGAAGGTGTTGGGAGTGATTGAGGCTGGCGTGCTGCCGCGCAAGCAGCGCGAACGTAAGCTGGAGCACGGTGCCGCGATACGCTGCCTGTACATGCTGGCGCTTGAATCGGCCATGCGCCTGAGCGAAATGTTCACGCTGACGCTGGGGCAGGTGGACATCGCCAAGAAAACGGTGTTCCTGGACAGGACCAAGAACGGGGACAAGCGGCAGGTGCCACTGACCACTGTGGCCATCGCGGAACTGAAAAGCTACATCGAGGCCGCGCACGGGGCTGCGCCTGATCCTGCTGCGCTGCTGTTCCCGTGGTGGAGCGGGGAAGAAGAAGACCGTGCAGAAACCAGCGACTACCTGAGCAAGTTGTTCCACAACAATCGCAACCCAGGCATTTTTGATGTCGCCAAGTGCAAGGACCTGAAGTTTCACGACCTGCGGCACGAGGCCACAAGCCGTCTGTTTGAGCGCACGAAGCTCTCGGAAACTCAGATCATGAAGATCACGGGCCACAGGAGCCAGCGCATGCTAATGCGCTACGCGAACCTGCGGGGGAGCGACCTTTCGGCCGCGCTGTGGTGATGCGGACCGCGCCGCGCGGATGCGGTCGGCGGTGTCCCGCAGGATGATCTTCTCGGCATAGGCCAGCACGTCGCGCGTCAGCAGCACGTAGGAGCGGCCGGGCTTGCCTGCGGCTATCTCGCCCGCGCGGATCAGTTTCTCCAAGGTGTGTGGGTGCATCTTGAGCGTGTCGGCTGCTTCGACAAGGCTCATGGTGGGGCTGGTAGTCATTGGCGTGGTCCCGTTCGGTTCGGGGTATTCAGGGATTTCAGGCGTGCCACATGCGCCTCGCGCTCGGCTTGATCGCGGGCGAGAACGGCCGCCTCGTAGGCGTCCCACAACGCCAGCCCTTGCGGGCAGCGCAACTGCAGCCCTGAGGTTCGACCAGCAGCGCAGCATGTGGGACATGTGAAGTGGTGGGACAGGTAGACTTGGTCTTCTGGCAGGTCAACCGTGCTGTAGGTGTCGATCATGGCGCAGGGAACTCGTCCCAGGTGCGGCCATCGAGCAGGCGGCCCGCGGCCTTCTTGCCGACGCGCTCTGCCCATGCCCTCACCGGCCAGCAGAAATCGACCTTGCCAGGGCGCATGACCCCCTCCTCGTCCCATGTGACGTAGTTGTGCCCGGTGACCTTCGTTGAGGTGATGCCCCACCGGCCGTCCTGATGATGCGCAACGCGCCGGGGTGATCCGTTGAGTTCCTTCACCTCGGGATGAGGCTCGTTCTCGCCGGGCAACCACTCTCCCCATTGCTTGAACAGATAGGGGACGCCGGCCGCCGCGCACTGGTCGCGCAGGCTGCGCGCCCAGTCGGGGTGCATTGGTCGCGCGCCGGGGCCGCTCTCGCCGCCAACGATCACCCAGTCGATGCCGCTTTGGATCAGCCACGGCTGGCAGATTTTCGAGCCGCCGCCCTGGTCCAGGTCAGGGCCGGGACGAGGGCGCTCCAGGTCCACCGGCCCCAGCAGGGGCTCCATGGAGAGGAAGCGCACGCGCGCCGGCACGGACAGCAGTTTGGGGATGTCGCGGTCGGCCTCGGCCTGGCTGGTGATGGTGGCGCCCAGCCAAACGTTGTTCGGCAGCTCGCCGCCCGTGATGTGCTCAGGCAGGAGGGAGTGCACGTTGCCAATGCGTTTCGTCAGCAGCAGCCAATCCAGTGCCGGCGTGGCTTGGATGAGCGCGAACAGGTCCGCGCGCCATGCGGGGTCTACAGCGTTGTCGAACACGTCGGCCAGGCTGGCACAGAACACGCGCTGGCGGCGGCCGTGCTTGGCCATGAATACGCCTGCCTGGTCGTTCCAGGCCCGAGGCTTTGCCCAATTGCTGGCGCTGGTGCGCCGCCGCGGCGCGTCTGGCCCCCAGTTGATGGCCGTGCCGCCCGCGAAGCGGGCATTGCGTGCCTCGGCGTAGCAGTGGTCACAGCCTGGCCCCACCTTCTGGCAGCCTTCCCACGGGTTGAACGTGTGGTCCGTCCACTCTATCTTGCTGTTCTCGGACATGAAAACTCCAATGAAAAATTGCCTACAGCGCTTAATTTGCAATTTCTGATAGCTATGTTTTATGTAGCGTTATGCAACCTTGCGGGCTTGGTCGTTGGCCGCCTCGGAGTAGTTCGCAGCCACGATCAGGCGCATGGGCAGGGGGCTAACGCTGTTTCCGGCCATGCGCACCTGGGCGGTC
>JACFMY010000022.1 GCA_019455155.1 Caldilineaceae bacterium | reverse complement strand
GAAAGAGCCGTTTGTCCAGCTGATCAAGGGTTCGCTCAACACCTACCTCAATGCCTTCACGATGCCCGACCGCACCACCTATCCGGTCGCCAGCACCAACCTGCGGGACTTCTATAACCTGGTAGATGTCTATTTGGATGCGGTGTTCCACCCGCTGCTTACCCCGCATCATCTGGACCAGGAAGGCTGGCATTATGAGCTGGAGAAGCCCGAAGACCCGTTGGTCTATCGTGGCATTGTCTTCAACGAGATGAAGGGCGTCTATTCATCGCCGGATGCAGTGCTCAATCGGGCAGCGCAGCATGCGCTCTTCCCTGACAACGCCTACAGCTTCGACTCCGGCGGCGATCCCAGAGTCATCCCCCAGCTGACCTACGAGCAGTTCAAGCGCTTCCATGAGAGTTATTACCATCCGTCCAATGCACGGATCTTCTTTTATGGTGATGATGATCCAGCGGAGCGACTCCGCCGGCTCGACGCTGTACTGGGCGAGTACATGGCCCAGCCGGCCAACGGTGTGGTCGCGGTGCACCCCCCTTTCCCCGCGCCGCGACAGACCAATGTCTACTTTGGCGCGGACGCCAACACCGATCTGAGCCGCAAGGCGATGATGGAGGTCTCCTGGGCGCTGCCCGAGATCACCGATCCGACCTTGCAGATGGCTTTGGGCGTGCTTTCCTATGCCATAATCGGCACGCAGGCTTCCCCGCTGCGCAAGTCACTGGTCGATTCGGGTTTGGGCGACGATGTCATGGGCGGCATGAGCACCTATTTGCGCCAGCCCACCTTTAGCGCTGGCATGAAGGGTATCGCTGCAGAGGACGCACCCAAGATCGAAGCGCTGATCCTTGCCACGCTAGAACAGTTGGCGACAGATGGTATTGAATCCGAGATGATCGAGGCGGCGCTAAACTCAATCGAGTTCAGCCTGCGCGAAAACAACACGGGCTCCTTTCCCCGGGGATTAAGCCTCTATGTCCGTGCGCTACGTACCTGGATCTACGGCGGCGATCCACTGACTCCTCTCAAGTATGAGCTGCCGTTGATCACGGTGAAACGCCGCCTCATGTCAGACCCAGACTTCGCCAGGGAGCTGATTCGCACGTATCTGCTGGCCAACCCGCACCGGGTGACGGCAGTGGCCCAGCCCGACCCCGACCTCAACCAGCGGCTTGAGGCTGAAGAACAGGAGAAGCTGGTCGAGGCAAAGGCTGCCATGACGCCGGACGAGATCCGACGAATCATCGACAACACGCGCCAACTCAAGTTGCGTCAACAGACGCCAGATTCGCCTGCTGACCTGGTCAAGCTGCCGTTCCTGCATCTGAGCGATCTGGACAAGAAAAACAAACGCATCCCTCTCGTTGTGCAGGAAAGTGGTGACGGCAAGATTCTTTACCATGACCTGTTCACCAATGGCATTGTGTATTTGAACCTGGGCTTTTACCTGAAGTCCGTGCCGCTGGAGCTGCTGCCGTACGTGCCCTTCTTTGGCCGCGCGCTGTTGGAGATGGGCACAGAACGCGAAGATTACGTCAAGCTTTCTCAGCGCATCGGTCGTAAAACGGGCGGCGTGTGGTATTCCACCTACCTGGCGTCCATGCGCAATCGCGATGATCTTGCGGCCTGGTTCTTTGTCAGCGGCAAAGCAACCGTGGCCCAAGCCCCCGAACTCTTGGCCATCTTGCAGGATATTCTGCTTACCGTGAAGCTTGACAACCGCGAGCGCTTCAAGCAGATCGTGCTCAAAGCCAAAGCCCGGCGCGAGGCGAGCCTGGTGCCGTCGGGCCACGCTTATGTGCGCGATAGGCTGCGCGCGGGCTTCACCACGGCAGGCTGGGCAGACGAACAGATGGATGGTATCGAGGGGCTTTTCTTTGTCCGGCGCCTGGCCGAACAGATTGAGAACGATTGGCCTGCGGTGCTGGAGAAACTGGAAGCTGTACGGCGCGCGTTGGTCAACCGCCGCGGCATGATCAGCAATGTCACGCTGGATGGGGCCAACTGGGAGCAATTCGAACCGCAGCTCCAGCAGTTTCTGGGGAGCCTGCCTGCCATCGAAGCGCCATTGGTGCCTTGGACACCAGCCCTTGCAGCCGGCAACGAAGGGCTGGCCATTCCTGCGCAGGTAAACTACGTGGGCAAAGGCGCCAACTTGTATGCCTTGGGCTACCAGTATCACGGCTCCATCCACGTCATCAATAATTTCATCCGCACGAGCTGGCTATGGGATAAGGTACGCGCTGAAGGCGGCGCCTACGGTTCCTTCGTCTCGTTTGGCAAGCAGTCGGGCGTCTATAGCTTCCTCTCCTATCGCGACCCGAACCTGGACAATACACTTAAGGTCTATGACGAGACTGCGCGCGTGATTCGTGAAGCCGATCTGAGCAGAGATGAGCTGACGAAGAACATCATCGGCGCCATCAATGATGTGGACGCGTACCAGTTGCCTGACGCCAAAGGATATGCGTCCATGGTGCGCTACCTTATCAACGAGACTGACGCCAGCCGCCAACAGATGCGCGATGAGATCCTGGCCACAACCCTGGACGATTTCCGTCGTTTTGGCGATGTGTTGGCCACCATGAATGAGCAGGCGCGCATCGTGGTCATGGGCTCGCTCAATGCGATCCAGGCGGCCAACGAGCGCAACAATCACCAACTTGCCATCACCAAAGTGCTATGACCCGCATGCCGTAACCGTCCAGCGGTTCCGGGCGACCGGGTGAGCTTCCAGCCTGGAACCGCGGCCTGAATCCCTGCCTGCCAACGCAGTGCTCAGCCACGCGCAGGCAGGGAGCGTTGGCGCGTTACATCCGCAGCATTTTCCACCACTGCCTCTAGCGTTTGTATCCGGGCTGCCTGGCCCCAATATGAAACCCGACTTGGTTTGCGAATAGGCACTGATTTGCCTGCGCTGAGTTGCAGTGCAGGCCCATCCGATCTAGAGTATGCGGACGCGCGATTATGCGGAAACGGGTGAACCTATCATGAACAGATGCAAGGGAGGTGAAGGTGGACAAGAGGGAATGCGCCAGTGTCACAGTCGCAGCCTGCCAATACCGGCTGGAGTTTTCCGGCGATTGGCCGGCGTATGCCGCCAAGGTATCCGGCCTGGTAGCGGAAGCAGCCGCGCGCGGTGCGCACATACTGATCTTTCCTGAATACGCTTCTCTGGAGCTGGCGTCGCTCTGCGCACCCACGGTCTACGGCAATGTCCATGCCTTTCTACCCGGGATCCAGCCGTGGTTACCCGGCTACTTGGAGATGCACAGCGAACTGGCCCGGCGCTACCACGTATATTGCGTAGCCGGCACCTTTCCAGTCCAGCTGGCTGACGGGAGCTATCGCAACCGGGCCTTCTTCTTCCGGCCTGACGGTAGCTGGGACTACCAAGACAAGCTGATCATGACCCGTTTCGAGGCCGAAGAGTGGCACATTCATCCAGGGCGAGAAGCAAAGGTCTTTGACACACACTTTGGCCGTGTCGGCATCAACATCTGCTATGACAGTGAGTTTCCCCTGATTGCCCGTGCACAGAACGAGGCTGGCGCCCGCCTTATTCTCACCCCATCGTGGACCGAAACCGCCGCCGGCTATCATCGCGTTGAGCTCGGCTGTCGCGCCAGGGCGTTGGAGAACCAGTGTTATGTGGCCATGGCCGCCTGCGTGGGTGAATCGAAATGGCTGGATGACTGCAGCATGAGCGTGGGCGCAGCCGGTATCTTTGGTCCAGTCGACGGAGATTGTCCCGCCGACGGCATACTGGCGCAGGGTGTCCGGAACGAGCCTGGTTGGGTCTATCAGACGGTGGATCTGGCGGCGATCGATACCGTGCGCGGCGAGGGGCAAGTCGCCAACTATCGTGATTGGAGCCACCAAAGCGGCCTCCAGGTCCGGGTTGTCACGGAAGGCAACTGGTTTGTGCCTGCCCTGGTCTCCGCCGTGACACATCGTACGCATGCCATGCGAGAATAGGTTAGGTATCGCTGTCGCAACATGTACCATCTGAGCGCCGTGGACAAAGGGGCGACAGATAGCCCAATCGTGCTCTCCACGTCGCGCTGTAGGATATTAGGCAGAGTCATGTTATTAACGGTTTCAAATCTCAGCAAGGCCTTTGGCGACAACCAAGTCCTGCAAAACGTCTCGCTGACCATGTACCGGGGCGACAAGTTGGGACTGGTCGGCGCCAATGGTGTGGGCAAGTCAACGCTCATCAAGATCATTGTCGGCGAGGTTGAGCCGGACACAGGCGAGGTGCAGCAGGCGCCGGGGATTGATTTGGGCTACCTGCCCCAGGTCCTGGCCACTGGCGAAACCTTGACCATCGGCGAGCTGCTGGACCAGTCGTTGTCCCGCGTGCGCGCGGTGGAGCAGCGGCTGCGCGCGTTGGAAAAGGCTATGTCGGCCGGCGGCGACACACTTGACGAGATCTTTGTGGAATATGGCCAGCTCAGTGACGAGTTCGAGCGCCTGCACGGGTACGACATAGAGCACCGCACGGCCGCGGTCTTTGCCGGGTTGGCAATCGACCACCTGAGCCACGATCGCGCGCTCGCCTCGCTCTCCGGCGGCGAAAAATCACGTGTGGGCCTGGCAGCCCTGTTGTTACGGTCCCCGGACCTGCTGCTCCTCGACGAGCCGACCAATCACCTGGACTTTGCCGCGCTGGATTGGCTAGAAGGGTTTCTAGCAGAGTTTCGTGGCGGCATCCTGGTGGTTTCCCATGACCGCCATTTCCTCAACCGCACTGTGCAAGCCATCGTCGAGATCGAAGAGCATTCGCGTGAGGCGAAGTTCTACGCGGGCAACTACGATTTCTTCAGCGAGCTGAAGATGCAGGCACGCGCGCGTTGGATCGAGGAGTATCAGAGCCAGCAAGAGGAAATACGCGAGCTACGCAGATTCATCCACAGCAAGGCTCGGCAGGTGGCCCATAACCGGGCGCCCAGCGACGGCGACAAGCTGCTCTATAATTTCAAGGGCGGCCGCGTCGACAATGCGGTGGCGCGCAATGTGCGCAGTGCCGAAGTCCGCCTGCGGCGTCTCGAGGAGGATCCGATTCCCAAGCCGCCACAGCCGCTCTCTATCAATCCGGACTTTGATCCAGCGCGGTTGGTCAACAGGACGCCGCTGGCTGTCTCCCAGGTGAGTCACAGCTTTGGCGGGCGGCCCATTCTGGATCAGATCACAGTGCCGGTGGGCGTCCAGGATCGCGTCGTCATCATTGGGCCCAACGGAGCCGGCAAGAGCACACTGCTCAAGATCATGGCCGGCCGCCTGAAACCCGACAGCGGCGATGTGACGCTGGCTGCCAGCACCGTCATTGGCTATCTCGATCAAGAACAGGAGATGCTGCCCAAGGTTGGCACGCTATACGAGGCCTACGCCGCTGATCGCGTGGGTGACTGGGAGGAGCTTAAGGCCGAGTTGCTGCGCTTTGGGCTGTTCACCTATCCGGATCTGCACAAGCCGGTGGCCAAGTTAAGCGTGGGCCAGCAAAGGAAGCTCCAGCTCGCCCTGCTCATGGCGCAACATGCCAACGTACTGTTGCTGGACGAGCCCACCAACCACATCAGTTTTGATGTGCTCGAAGAATTCGAAGAAGCGCTCCGCTCCTTTCAGGGTGCGATCGTTGCTATCTCCCATGATCGTCGCTTCATTCAGCGCATCGGTGGCCAGATTTGGCAGTTGCAGGATGGCCACCTGATCCGGTATCTTGGCGGCTGGGATGAATTCCGCGCCAAAACTACCAATATAGCCAACATGTAGGATAGGGGCACTCATTGGGTCGAGGAGGAAAGGATGAGCAAGGTTCGTGTGCTGCGCGCCGGCGGCAGCCCATACGAAATGGGTTATATCCATGGCAAGACCTTTGCCAAAGAGATCGGTGAGTTGACTGAAGAACGCCTGCGGCTGAGCTGTGACCCATTCTGGACTGCCGGCCGCCAGGTTACATTGGACGATGTGCTGGAGCTGGGCCGTGCCTGCCTGAGCCACCATTGGGCCTTTGCGCCTGATCTAATGGAAGAGATGCAGGGGATGGCGGAAGCCACCGGTATTGGTCTCAACGAGCTGGTCATCATGAATGGCTTCACAGACTTTGTCGACGTCGTGGCCAACCCGGAGGCCATGGGCCACCACCACACCAATGGTCCGCTACCCGGCGTGGCCGTGGACGGCGGTGGGTGCACCGCCTTTGTCGTAGATGCGTCGACCGCCGGTGACGGCCGCGGCTATCTCGGGCAGACCTGGGATATGCACGCCTCGGCCACACCCTACGTTCTGCTGCTGGATCTGCGACCGGATGACGGCCCGGCGCTCATCACCTTTACGATCACGGGCTGCGTGGGCATGATTGGCATGAATGAGCACGGTGTGGCGGTCGGCATCAACAACTTACTGGGAGCTGATGGCCGGCCCGGCGTGCATTGGGTGTACGTAGTACGCAAGATGCTGGCGCAGCGTTCTGTTGAGCGCGCGCTAGAGGTGCTGCAGCGCGCGCAGCTCTCTGGTGCGCACAACTATCTGCTCATGGGGCCAACGGCCAGCGGCGGCTGGCGTGGTTTCGATGTAGAGCAGATGGCCACGCGCGCGGCGGTCACCCCCGTCGACAGCTTCTATGTACATACGAACCACTGTCTCATCAGCGAGATGTGCCAGGTCGAGCGGCCGCGGAAGGCGGTGTCACAAGCGAGTACGCAGGCGCGACAGGCGCAAGCTGCCCAATACCTGGGCGAGCACAGCGGCGCCATAACGGTGGATACGCTCAAGGCGTTGACGCGCTTTCATGACGGCGACAATCTGTCCGTGTGCGCCCATGTGCAGCCTGGTTATGAGGTGGAAAGCTCCGGCGCGTGCATCATGGCGCCCCAAACGCGCGAGCTATGGGCGCTGTGGGGAAACCCATGCCAGAACGACTATGAGGCCTTTCACGTGGGCGACGCCGTGCCATCCGCACGGTGAAAGAACATTCCCACTGTCGCTGACCGGTCAATGAGCAGGGAGCAGGGACACAAAGGAGACGAACCAATGGACGAGCAACCAGCACAGAAGATGGGCGAGAAGAGAGCGAGTGATCCTTCCATCTGCCCGATCGTGCGGCCAGACAGTACCTACACGGGCAAGCAGGGGCTCGACTACTTTGCGGGCATTGCCGCTCAGAACGTGGGCTCGCGCGCGCTCTGTATGCATCTATTGAAAATGCCGCCGGGTGCGCGGGCAAAGGCGCACCTACACGAAAGCCATGAGACGGCCATCTATCTCATAGAGGGCCGGGCAGCCATGTGGTACGGCGACAATCTGGAGCATCACCTGGAGATGAACGCAGGCGAATTCCTGTACATCCCAGCAGGCGTACCCCACCTGCCCTACAACCCGTTCCCCGAAGCGGCAGTAGCCGTCCTCGCGCGCACGGACCCCAACGAGCAAGAGAGCGTCGTGCTGCGGCCGGATCTGGAAGCAGGAAGAAGGTAAACTGGCCAAATCGGCTGATCGGGTTGATTCGGCGTATGACCTATCAACCCGATCAACCGGTAGCCCCAGGCCTCCCACTAACCACCCAGTAAATCCATCTCCCCAAACACACCCCTCATGCCCTCCCTGTAATCTCACGGAATCCCTGCTAGCCCTGGCACTGAACATCTCCCAGCCGCCCTCACAGTGCCCATAGAGTCCAAAGTTTCATGATGGTTCGATGGTTCCTGGCACGCCTTCTGCCGGTGCCTATGGGGCCCATTGAGCCGTGATGGCAAAACTCCCATTCTCTTCTCATGGCGTCTCATGGTGTTCGTGGAGTCATGGTGGGTTTAGCTCGCTCCCACGCGCGGAATTGACGCTCTCCCTCACCCGATCTAAAATAGTTAGCCATTCTAACTATTCGAAAGGCAAACTGTCGTGGACATAACTGCGCAGGCCTGTGCGCGTGAGATAATCGAGGTCGTCCCCGCCATCATTCAAGCCATACGTGTGCATATGCGCGCACAGCGGATGCATGACCTATCAGTACCCCAGTTCCGGACGCTGGCCTATATTGGACGCCATCCCGGCTGCTCCCTGTCGGAGGTTGCGGAGTTCATTGGTCTGACGCTGCCATCCATGTCGGTCCTAGTAAATGGGTTGGTAGCAGATCAGCTTGTCGAGCGCGCCACGAGCCCATTTGACCGGCGCCGGGTCACGCTGACATTGACAGCTGAAGGCCGTCTGATGCACAGCCGTGCACTGGAGGGCACAATGGCGTGGCTCGCAGCACTGGTAGAGCCGATATCTGAGCTCGATCGTGCGGCTATTGTCCAGGCCTTGGAAGCACTGCGCCCTATCTTTGCCACGAGCGCCCAATCCACCTCCATAGAACAGAGCTAGCCAACCATGAAGACTTGGGAAGAACACCTTCCATCCTCGTCAAAAGGATCCAACCCCGCGGAATCGGGCGTCTCCGCGGCTGCCAACGGGCAGAATACTGGCGGCCAAGCCATCAGCCCGCCGCGGGCGCCCCAAATCCCGCCAGAGGTCGTGCCGATGCGCGCGCGCCAGGCGCGCCAGATTCGTACCTTTCGAGCACTGCGCCACCGTAACTTCCAGTTGTACTTGGGCGGCCAGCTCGTCTCCCTGGCGGGTACCTGGATGCAAATCGTCGCTCAGGGCTGGCTGGTCTACGAATTAAGCCGGTCTGAGCTGGCGTTGGGGCTGGTAGGTTTTGCGGCGGCCGTTCCGGCCTTGACCATCTCACCCTGGGCAGGCGTTGTGATTGACAATGTGCCGAAGCGTAGGCTGCTCATGGTCACGCAGAGTGCCGCCATGCTCCTGGCCTTCATTCTGGCCACACTGACCTTCACAGGCGTAGTGCAGGTCTGGCACGTTGTGATGTTGGCTGCGGCCTTGGGCGCGGTGAATGCCTTTGATGGGCCAACGCGCCAGGCATTCGTCGTGGACATGGTGGGCCGTGAGGACCTTCCCAATGCCATTGCGCTCAACTCCATGACCTTCAACATGGCGCGTATTGTCGGCCCGGCGATCGGCGGCGTGCTGTTGGCCACGTTGGGCTCGGCATGGTGTTTTACGCTCAACGGTGTTTCCTTTTTGGCCGTCATCTTCAGTCTCCTGGCTATGACGGTTCTCGGCGAGCCACAAGGACGCGGTCACTTCTCGCCATGGGAGCAGCTTAAGAGCGGCATTGCCTACGCTGGCAACCACTCCTCCATCCGGGCGCTGCTGGTGTTGGCCTTATTCTTCAGCACCTTTGGCATCTCATACAACACAATCCTGCCGGCCTTTGTCGACCGCATCTTGCACGCCGATGCCGCTGCGTTTGGGCTGTTGACAGCTATCACTGGGTTGGGCGCGGTATCCGGCGCGCTGGTCGTGGCCAGCCTAGGCGAACGCGGTCCCCGTGGACGCTGGCTGTTTACTGCCGCGATGGGATTCCCGGTGGCCCTGATCTTGTTTGCCCACAGCCCGAATCTACATCTGGCGTTGGCTCTGTCCTTCTTGTTGGGTGTTGGCTTCATGCTGCAGTTTACGCTCATCAACACCTTGCTTCAGACGCAGGTGGAGGACAAGATGCGTGGGCGGGTCATGAGCCTCTATACCCTCACCCTTTTCGGCTTCTCACCGTTTGGCAATCTTATCCTCGGTACGTTGGCCGAATTCATTGGCTTAAGTCTTGCGATCTCGCTGGCAGCCATGGCCACGCTACTCTCGGCAATAGCGATCTTCTGGAAAACGCCGCGACTGCGTAGCTTGTCGTGAGGAAAATGAAGCGCTGGGGTACCTGATACGAGGAGCGCGGAAGGCGAGGTTGGCGCAAGCAAATGACAGCACGCGGGTGGTGCGGAAGTAGCCAGTCGGGTACCCGCCAGCCTCCGCGCCACCCGCGTTAGCCTGGTCAGCGAATGCGCGTAATCTCTACCTTGACGACCGGATCGGTCCAACCATGGATAGCTGGTTGCAGGTCAGCGTGTCCCTGGATGCCCGCATGGTGCGCGATGACACCTCCTTCGGCCAACGCAGGGTTGCTCGTGCCGCTGCCTTCCTTGTCGGTGTCGACGCCCGTCAATGCCGGACAGGGCGGCACCAGATCGGCGAAGTCCTCCGTATTACGTTCCGTGCCAGCGTCGTAGCTGTCCGTGAAGAACGTCGTCGTATCCCCTATATGCTTGGGCAAGCGCACTGCATCAAGCCCGGTAAAGCCATCGTTTGTACAGATCAACATGGAGATATACGAAAAGAACTTGGCATCAGGCGCGCCTTCGATCTCAGCACTCACTGATTGGCCTGGCAGCAGTGGAGGCGGATCGCCGGCGACTGCTACCGCCACACTGGAGACGCGGGGGTTGTTGTTCAGCTCGTCCACCAAAGCCGGCACGTTGCCGTTTTCTGCCACCTCTTTGACTCCGAAGGAAGCAGGTTGGCCAACCTCGAACACATGGGCCAGGCGATGATGGGTAACCAGGACGGGGGGTGTCACGGGCTGTCCAGTCGTCAGGTTGGTCACGACGACATGGTAGAGGCGGGTCCCGGCATCACTCTCAGCATAGACGGCACCCGCGCCGGCTGCGGTTACGAACATGGCGACAGACAGCAGGACCATCAGTGCCAGTCGAATACGCATACTCATTGGTTATCTCCTTCCCTGTAACATCCCAAACTGCACACTGCCGAGCGCCGTTGCGCTCTACAACCAGCATTGAGGGATACCCTTGTCTATTGATTACGCACCTATTACAAAAGCATTAAGGTCTCAAGATCCCGTCGGTTCGACGGCCCTCGTGCTCCCGGCCGCCCGATTGTCAGACGAGGATGGCGAAATAGGCATGGGTAACGCGGTGGTCTGTACACGCACCAAGAAGGGGAAGATTGCATTATCCTCACGGGGCCGGCATGCGTTATACTTGCGCTAGGGCGATAGCCCGATGGAGACCCATGTGAGATGAAAGAAAACGGCACAGAATCAAACGGTTATCACGGCCAGAGGGCTGTAGGCACGACGGATGGCAGGGAATACGAGGTCGCGATTGTGGGCGCTGGCCCAATTGGGCTGGAGCTGGCGGTCTGCTTTAAGCAGGCTGGAGTAGATTACATTCAGTTCGACGCGCATCAGCTCGGACACACCCTAACGTGGTGGCCGCGCAATACCCATTTCTTCAGCACGACGGAGCGGCTGGCCATTGCGGGTGTGCCAATCCAGAACAACCACCAACAGCGCATTACGGGCGAGGACTATCTCGCGTATCTGCGCAGTGTGGTGGAGCAGTTCGATTTGCCAATCAACACCTACGAGCCAGTGGTGAGTCTCGCACGGGCAGAGGGGGGCTTTCTGTTGGAGACGGCGGCGCTGACTGGCCAACGCCGCTACCGGAGCCGCCGTGTTGTACTGGCCATTGGGGACATGCACTTCCCCAACCGCCTGCAGATACCCGGCGAGGATCTGCCCCATGTCAGTCACTATTTCCGTGATCCCCACGACTACTTCCGGCGGCGGCTGCTCGTTGTCGGTGGTAAGAACTCTGCCGTAGAGGCTGCGCTACGTTGCTGGCGTGCAGGTGCCGAGGTAACCATCAGCTACCGGCGCCAATGGTTCGATGATAGGCGGGTAAAACAGTGGTTGTTGCCCGATCTGCAGGCACAGATCGAGGCCGGCACGATCCAGTTTCTACCCGAGACGACGCCGGTCGAGATCACACCGGCGCATGTGACCCTGGCGCCTACAGTAGATGGCCGGCCGGTGGCCGGCGCCGCTCCCATCTATCACAGTACAGATTTCGTGCTGTTAGCCACGGGTTTTCGGGGTGACCAGAGTCTGCTGGAGATGGCGGGCGTGGAGTTGCGGGGTGAAAACCGGGTACCGGTCCACAATCCAGACACGATGGAGACGAATGTGCCCGGTCTTTATCTGGCGGGCACTGTCGCGGCGGGCGTGCAGCAGCGCTACGTGTTGTTCATCGAAAACAGTCATGTGCACGCTGGCAAGATTACGGCTGCCATCACAGGAGAATGGCCTGCGGCCTTGGGCGATGTGGGCCAGCGGAGCTACGAGCTTGCCCTGGCGGCGATTGAAGCAAATTGAGTTTACGGGCACTCCCTGTGTTTGCTTGCCCAGATACTATCAATCCTGGGATGGGCAGGAGCCAGCACGATTGCGGCCGGGCCACAAACGTGAGCGAACGGCATACAGAACAAAACGGTTGAGATAGGCGTAGGAATTACCTGTTACCGGACCCCCTATTGTCAATGGGAACTCCCAATGCGCGAACCCGATCACTTTGGTGATCCCAACCATACGCAGGATACGGGCGGTGGGGGGATTGCCAAGGATCTGATCCACGATATTTGCAGCGAGGACCGCGGGATAAACAGCGAGACGCTGGAGCAGGTGATTATCTTGGCGGTAGAGCTGGCGCGGGAAGGACGCGAAGGGCGCAAGATCGGTACGCTCTTTGTCGTCTCCGATAGCGACGCGGTGCTCAAGCGATCGCGCAACCTGATTCTTGACCCGCTCTGGTTCCATCCTGCCGCCGCCAAGCACGTCTCCGACCCCAACCTGCGCGAGACCGTCAAGGAGCTGGCGCAGCTGGACGGCGCGTTCGTCGTATCGGATGCCGGTGTCGTGCTGTCGGCGTGCCGGTACATTAGCGCTTCGGCCAAAGGCGTCGATCTGCCCATGGGCCTCGGCAGCCGCCACATGGCAGCAGCCTCAATCACTCGCGAGACAAACGCGATCGCAGTAGTCGTGTCAGAGAGCTCAGTCGTACGCGTCTTTGACAACGGCGAAATCATTGCCGAGATCATACCTGAGCTTTGGCTGCTGCGCCGCTATGGCTTGCATCTTTCCCGTCCTTATACCCTAAGCAAACGCGGGGAGATGGCGGTGGTGAAGAAGGAATAAGGCTGCCCGCGGCGGGCAGCCTTTGCACCATGTGCGTCTCCTATGCAACCGCGCCGTCGCAGCGGCTCCGTTGGCGCGTCTGCTGTTGCCAGCCGTAACCAGTAACCACCTCACCCGCGCGCCATGGCGCCTAGATGCGCCAACACGGCCGCTCCCGTTCGAATCCCTTTGATGAAACGATCTACCTCGAGATTCTCGTTCGGCGCGTGGTTTGCCTCGTCAGCGTTGGCGTACGGAGTAACGAAGGCCGGCACGCCAAGGATCTTGGTAAAGACGTAATCTGGCAGGCTGCCGCCCATGGCCGGTATCAGCAAGGGCTCTTCGCTTTGACCTGCAGCGATGGCCCGGCGCAGTGGATCTACGAAGTGCGATTCCAAGGGTGTCTTGGATGGCTCCATGCCGCCCTGGCGCACCACCTCCACATTCGGTGCATGGCGCCGAACATGGCTCTCGACTTTGGCAAAGATTTCCTCTACTGACTGTGCCTCGACCAGGCGTATGTCGCATTTGGCCACTGCCTCGTGTGGCAGGACCGTCTTGCTGCCAGGCCCGCCGTAGCCACCGTGAATGCCGTTGATAGTCAGCGTTGGCCAGAGCGACAGGCGATCATAGAAGGCCCGGTCTCTCGGGACGTCGAAGTCGGCCAATCCCAGCTCGGCCTTGACCCGGTCGATATCTACCGGCAGGGCATCCAGGGCCGCACGTTCCAGCGCTGTCGGAGGCAGCACGTTATCATAGAAACCGTCGATCGTGATGGCGCCGTCTGGCCCTTTCATGGTAGCCAGCAGGTGGACCAGTGTCCAAAGGGGATTGGGCGCAACGCCGCCCCAGTTGCCCGAATGGAGATCGCGGTTGGCGCCGCGCGCCCGTAGTTCAAAGGAAACAATGCCACGCACACCGAAGAGGATACAGGCTCGCCCACTTTCATGCACTGGGCCATCAGCCGTCACGACGACATCAGCGGGCAGGAGCGTACGGTGTTGGCGTATGAAGTCGCCGATATGCGGGCTACCCACCTCCTCTTCCCCCTCAAGCAGCACAATCACATTACAGGGCAGCTGGCGATGAACTGCCAGGAGTGACTCGATGGCCAGCAGTTGGGCGAAGTGCTGGCCCTTGTTATCACCCACCCCGCGGGCATAGATGCGCCCCGCGCGAATGACCGGTTCAAAGGGAGGTGTTACCCAGGCCTCAACCGGATCGGGGGGCTGTACATCGTAGTGGCCATAGAACAAAACCGTGGGCGCGCCCGGTCGCTCCATGTGCCGGCCCAACACCATTGGCCAGCCTGCTGTTGGCATCAGGCTGGCCTCCATGCCCAGGGCCTGCAGTCGCGCCAAGAGAAAGTCAGCTACCTCGCCGATGCCGATCCCGTGGGCGCTAATGCTGGGCATGCGCAGATATTCGAAGAGGCGGGCAATGAATGTATCCCTCTGCGCCTCGATGTGGGCAAAGACTGGCTCAAGATCAAGTTCAACGGTCATGGTTTCCTACCTTACGAAATGGGCTCAAAGCGCGCCTGGAAGAAACGCAGGTATGCGGGCTCGTAGACCATGTCCAACCCTTTGACCCTTTGGCGTTCGTCATAGACGGCTTTGACCGCTTCAGCGACAACATCCATATGAGCCTGCGTATAGACGCGGCGCGGGATTGTCAGGCGCACCAGCTCGAGCTTGGGATAGCGATGCTCGCCTGTTTTGGGATCACGGCCGGCGCTCACCACACCACGTTCCATGGCCCGGATACCAGAATCCAGGTAGAGCTGCGCGGCCAGCGTCTGAGCAGGAAAGCGATCTTGTGATATGTGCGCATAGATCTCCTTGGCATCCAAGAAGATCGCATGGCCGCCCACTGGCTGCACAATGGGGATACCCCAGTCCGTAAGCAGCTCGCCGAGATAGCGTACCTGGCCGATGCGCGCACGTATGTAGTCGTCCTGGACCGATTCTTCGATCCCAATGGCCAGCGCTTCCATGTCGCGGCCGGCCATGCCACCATAAGTATGGAGGCCTTCATAGATGACAACCAGGTTACGCGCCTTTTCGAAGAGATCGTCGTGGTTCATGGCGAGCCAGCCGCCGATGTTGACCAGGCTATCCTTCTTGGCGCTCATCCAGGCGCCATCGGTATAGGAGCAGAACTCCTTGAGAATGGCCGCAACCGGCTTGTCCGCGTAGCCAACTTCGCGCTCCTGAATGAAGAACGCGTTTTCCACCATGCGCGTGGCATCGAGATAGATGCGGATGCCGAAGCGGTCGCAGAGCTCACGCAGCGCCTTCACATTGGCCATGCTCACTGGTTGGCCGCCAGCCATATTGACTGTGCCCGCGAGGCTGATATAGGGAATCCTGTCCGCGCCAACCTGCTTGATCAGCGCTTCCAGCTTATCCAGGTCAATATTGCCCTTGAAGGGGTGCTCGTTATGGGGATCGTGGGCTTCATCGATAATGACATCGACGAAGGTCCCACCTGCCAGCTCCTGGTGCAGCCGGGTAGTCGTGAAATACATGTTGCCGGGTACCGTATCGCCGGCCTTGATCAGCGCCTGGCTGATGAGGTGTTCGGCCCCGCGCCCCTGGTGCGTAGGCACGACATATTTGTAGCCGTAATATTGCTGGACTGCTGCCTCCAACCGGTAGAAGTTGCGGCTGCCGGCGTAGGCCTCATCACCCAACATGAGACCGGCCCACTGGCGATCACTCATGGCGCTGGTCCCGCTGTCGGTCAAGAGATCGATGTAGACGTCTTCTGAGCGCAGGAGAAATGTGTTGTAGCCGGCTTCCCGCATAGCGGCCTCGCGGCCGGCGCGATCGATCATCTTGATGGGTTCCACCATCTTGATCTTCCACGGCTCGGCCCATGAGCGGCGGCCCGATTGCTGGCCCATGGTCCGGTGAACAGTGCTGGTCATATTGAACTCCTCTGCAAATCACGATAGTTGGTTATGCCGGGACACAATCCGCGGGTGGGGTACACGGATGAGCCCTGCGGACATGGCCGTCTAGCTGTCTGGCGCCGCCTGTATACGATTCAGGACAGGGCAACCCAGGGCGTGCAGAATTGGTGTCCGGACTTCGGGAGCCACGCTGGGTTAGCGCTCGCTCAGCGGCAAGGATGTCGTGGACTTAACCTCGGCCAGCACCAGACTCGTGTGAATGCGTCCCACGCCGGGCAGGGGTGTGAGCTGCTCCAGCACCAACTGTTCCAGCTCGCGGCGGTTGCGCACGACGACCTTGAGCAGATAATCAAACTCGCCCGTTACGAAGTGGCACTCGAGGACTTGGGGAATCTGGCTTACGGCCGTGCGAAAATGCTGAACCTGTTCGAGGGTATGGTTCTGCAGGCTGACATTGACGAAACAGAGCATGTCATAGCCCAGCTCTTCCCGGTCGAGGAGCGCCACATAGCCACGGATGAAGCCCTGTTCTTCCAGCCGGCGCAGGCGCGCGTGAACAGCCGGGGGCGACAGATTGAGCCGCCGCGCCAGTTCCGCGTTGGAGACACGTCCGTCGCGCTGCAACGCGTCAAGGATGGCCATGTCCAGTTCATCCGGTTTGCTCATCTCGATCAGATCATAGTGAAAAGCGGGCTCTGCGTCAACGATCCAGAAAGAAAGCGGCCGAAATTGTGAAGAAACAAAAGCAATCGCGGAGTCATAGGTCTGAAGATTCAACGCGGAGCCATCCAGATGGCGCAGTGCCTGAAGATTCGAAAGAGCGGTCCTGTCCAGGACCCGGTGGCCTCACGTGGCTTCCGAGCCCCGGGCAGGCGCTGCACGTTGGAGCGCACATGGTGCATGCGCCAGCTTCGTGCCAACTCTAGGCATAGGCGGCTGTGATCCAGGTCAGGACAATCACCAAAACGCATAACCCGACAACAAACCAGCGCAGCTGGAGCAAAGCGGTGCGGTCGATGGAGTTCACGGTTCGTATTCTCCCCAGAAGCTCTATGGGCGTTGCGGCCAGCTGTGGCGCGGCCACGCCCGGACTGCAAAGATAGTTCGTGGGCTAGCGTAGCAGGGCCGCGTCAGACGCGCGTTGAGTTTTCCGTGACAGCATGCGTTTGCCGGCCGTGACATGGTGCAGCGCCACAAGATGGGGCACAGCGGCTAGAAGGAGCTGAATAAGTGGGTTACAACTGGCCGCCTGGCCGGCGACCTGCCTTCAACGCAGCAACTTGCTGCGGGCTAAAGGGCGGTTGGAACAGTGGCGGCCATGCCTGGTAACAGCGAAAGAGATCGACGATGAAATGTAGCCGCTCCGGCAGATCCGCCCAATCCATTGCCCCGCTCTCGCGTACGCTATCTTGTGTTGGATCGACTAGATCGAGCAACCCGCGCAGATCGGGGTCAGTAATCTGGCGTAGCTCAGGCGGGAATTCAGCACTCAGATCGCGACCTAGCCGCAGCACCACTTTTTGGGGCAGCGAGAGCGTCATCATATGCTCGCTGATGATCAAGCGCGCCTCGTGGCGCACGCGGGCGACAAAGCGATCCACTGCCAGGTCGAGCGGAGAGGGCGCGCCGCGCAGTCGCTGGATGAGACGGCGCGTACGGTCCAGCCAGCTCTGTCCGGGAAAGAGGACAGCGACCAGGCGCCGCGACAGCTCGCGCGGGTCGACGATAGGCGCGGCCATGGCCTCGGCGATCTCGGGCTGTAAACGCGTTTGCTCGTGGAGACCGATCTCGACGTTGGCCGCAAGCATGAGTTGGGCACGGCGGCTGTCGTCGTCCTCGAACCAGGCGCGGTAATAGCGGGTAAAGGCCTGGCGCAGATAGCGCTGCCCATGCGGTGGCTCGCCCGGGCGCAGATTGGAGCAAAACTGCTCGATCTTTGTCTCGTCATAGGCTGGGTCGTGGACGCAGGTAGCGAGAAAGCGCGCGAACTCGCGGCCGATTTCTGCAAAGACCTTCCGGTTACCGCGCGCCACCGCGTCGCTGGCGCGTTGGAAGGGCGCCTGCGGGTCCAGCACATCCCACAACGTTTTCTGGATCATAGCCACATCGGCGGGTATCGCCGCCGGCGCGGCTGCCGCCTCGCCCGCGGCTGGTGCAGGCGCGAACAGCAGGTCGGTCACCGCACGCTGCAGCGTGCGTGCCAGATCCTCCTTGCGGATCGTCTGCCCGGCCTGTTTGGAGGCCCAGGTTGCAAAGGTGCACCAGTTGGCCGCGGGGCCGGTGCGTTGGGCCACCGCAGCCGACAACTCGGCATAAGCCTGCGTGATCTGCAGGTTACGTATTAGCGGATCGTCCATGGCGGCGATCCGGTCGATCTCTGCGACCGTGGGTGCGCTAGTCATGTAGGGCTCCTTTCGGCCCGATTTTAGCGGTATGAACACCAACCGTCAACAGCCGTTAGACGGACGGGGGGTGGCCGGCTTGGACTGCAGCCAACCCGTGAATCAGGCAAGGCGCTGAGATTCGTCCTCTATGTTAGAATAGGGCAACTCACCGACCGGCAGCGGCAAAAACGGCTCCCGGTTCCGCGCAGTGCACCTGTTGACGGCTAGAGTGCTCATGAAACGTACCACCACTTCATCCTTTGGCGTGGGCAAGCGCCAGGGTCACGATGCTTCGTCTTTCTACGGCCGGCAGCTCTATGAGCAGACGGAAGCGCCAGCGGCGCCAGTGGAAAGCTCAGGGAGCCAGCCATGCCCGCCGCTGGCAGCGTGGGCCGACCGCATCTATTGCCAGTCGTCCGAGGCAATGACGCAAATACCTGATAACAGCGTAGGGCTGGCTTTTACCTCACCCCCATACAATGTCGGGAAGGATTACGATCCTGACCTGGGACTGGATAGCTATCTCAACCTCATCGAAGCGGTCGGCCGCGAGGTCTATCGCGTATTGGTACCGGGCGGCCGCTATATTGTCAACATTGCCAACCTTGGCCGCAAACCGTATATTCCCCTGCACGCCTACTTCTATGAGGTCCACACACGAGCTAGCTTCCTACCCATGGGTGAGATCATCTGGCGGAAAGGCAAGGGCGCCAACGGCAGCTGCGCGTGGGGCAGCTGGCAGAGCGCCAAAGCCCCGCGGCTGCGGGACCTGCACGAGTACCTGCTTGTCTTTGCCAAAGGAGCCTATGCGCGGCCTGACCGGGGCACGTCTGACATCTCACGCGATGAGTTTATGGCCGCGACGCTCTCAGTCTGGGAAATTCTGCCTGAATCGGCCAAGCGCGTCGGCCATCCTGCGCCGTTCCCGGTCGAGCTTGCTGAGCGGGTCATCCGGCTTTATTCGTACACTGGCGATACGGTGCTGGATCCCTTTGCGGGCTCTGGTACCACTTGTGTGGCGGCCGCGCGCAATGGCCGTCACTGGGTAGGGTACGATACGTCACCCGAGTATTGCGCGCTCGCCGTGCAGCGGGTCACCGCCAAGCGCGGAGAGGTGTAGCTTCCTCGCTCTGATCATCACTCCTCTGCAAAAATTATATACGCGAACGAAATCCATGCCGGGCCTGGTGCGGCTTGGGGCTGAGCGTAGGTCACCCTAGATTGGCCTGCGCTGAGCACACGACGAGGCGTTGGCCCAATGCGGTCTCAGCTATACGGTCTTGCGTTCTCAACGCCTGATCAACGCGTCTTTGTCTATGCTGCACACGCTGAGGATTTCCCAGGAGCGTGCCGACGAATTCTTGACGGCGACGTAACGGAGCGCGTGACATTTACCTGGCGGAGATCGTCTACATTGCTAGCAGTAGAGTTGTTCGGTTCGGCTTATGATCCGCAGTAGCGAAGGAGCAATACACTTATGGTGTTGACACGTCTGCTGTTGCCTATTCTGACTGCGACAGTGCTTTTGTTCGAGACAGGCTATCCGCACACAGGGATCGTGAATACAGGCATTGTGGCCCCCAATACCCCAACAACGCAGGTCACGGTCGTGCGCCAGACGGCGACGCCAACACCGGCGCCCAGCGTTCAACCCAGCGCGATACCAACTCCAGATGGCGAGCTGCTGTACGCGGCAGGGAAAGCCACCTATCTGAAGCAATACTGTGGCATCTGCCACGCGTTGGCCGCAGCTAGCACGACCGGCGTCTTCGGGCCCTCCCACGATCGTATGGGCATGGTTGCTGCCCAACGGATTGAAGAAGCTGGCTATGATGGAGAGGCCCAGGACGCAGCCGCTTATATCCGCGAAAGCATCGTCTCGCCCGAAGTCTATGCCGCACCGGGAACGGCAAACGTGCGCCATCGTATGCCCTCTTATGCGCATCTGGCGGAAGCTGAGCTGGATGCCCTGGTCTATTTTCTCCTGGAACAGAAATAGTCGATTGACAAGTGAACAACGGTCCCCTAGAATAGTTCGGACCCGAAGCATTCCGCCGAACATGACACCGATCCCAGGCGCCCGCAATCCAGTAGACCAGCCGAAAGGTCTAGCTGCCGTTCATGGATTCCTTTGCCAGACGGCGCAGATCATGACTGTCTCGTTGCTCATATCTCCCTCAAAGGGGTCGTCAAAGTACACCGGCCGTACAAAACTTAATCACACAAGGAGGAACAAAGATGTACCGTCCACAGTATTGGTTGCGATTGTTGGCTGTTATTGGCCTGCTTTTGGGGCTTCTGCCGGCTGCCGCCCTCGCGCAGGAAGAGGGAATGGCCGGCGAGATCGTGGCCGAGGGTTTCAATGGCCCAATGGGCATCCTGGTTGATCCCAATGGCGACATTTGGGTCATAGAATCAGGCTTAGGCGGTGACGAGGAATTGGCCAGCACGGACCCAATGAGCGGCGAGGCGATCACAGCCAGCTTCGGCCAGAGTGCCCGCATCGTCAAAATCTCTATGGCTGACGGTGCGCAGACTGAAGTGGCTGTGTTACCGTCAGTATCTAGCGGATTAGAAGCGGAGGGCGGTTCACGCCTGGCGCTGCTCGATGGCGTACTCTACGCTACAGGCGCGGGCTGGCACCCAGGCATGATGCCCTCGGTGGCTGACGAGCCCCTGCCCGGCACAGGTGGGGTTGTCCGCATCGATGAGGATGGCACCGTCTCGCCAGTCGCCGCGCTGTGGGAACTTGAGCGCGACCTGGACCCCGCCGGCGGCGAGCTAGACAACCATCCCTATGGCCTGCTTGCCGGTCCCGACGGCCATCTGTGGGTAGCTGATGCTGGCGCCAACACACTCTTCAATGTCGATCCGGAGACAGGAGAAGCGGTGGTTGTCGCCGCCTTCGATCCGCTGCCAGGCGTTTTCCCGAATCCCTACTATGATGGCGAACTGCTGACCGACGCCGTACCCACCGGCGTGGTCGTTACGGAGGATGGAGCCATCTACGTGAGCTTCCTCTCCGGTGCGCCCTTTGTGCCCGGTTCGGCCAAGGTGGTCAGCGTCGCTGAGGATGGTACGGTCAGCGACTATGCCACGGGGTTGACCATGCTCACTGACCTGAGGATGGCACCCGACGGCAATCTGTACGCGGTACAGTTTGGGATGTTCGGCCCTCAGGGTCCCGTGCCCAATAGCGGCGCCATCATCCGCATTGGGGCAGGCGACACATCCGAGATGATTACGGGTGGCCTCTCGTTCCCAACCTCGCTCGCCTTTGACGCAGATGGGAATGCCTACATCACGACAAACGGCGTCGGCGCGCCGGGCTCGGGCCAGGTGATCAAGTTTGCCGGGCTAACGGAGATGGCTGGCACGCCGGTGACGGATGTGATGGCCGCAATGGCCGAAGGTGCAGCCATGGCTGAAGGCGAAGCGATGGCAGAAGGTGAGGCGATGGCTGAGGGCGAAGCGATGGCAGAAGGCGAGGCGTTGGCTGAGGGCGAAGCGATGGCAGAAGGCGAGGCAATGGCTGAGGGCGAAGCAATGGCAGAAGCTGAAGCCGCACCGGCGCCCGAGAAGATGCCCGTGACTGGCAGCAGCACTGATGGCCTGTTTGGCTTGCTGGCGCTTGTTGCTGTGGCGGCGACTTTGGCAGCCGTTGTCATCTTCCGCCGTAAGGTCAGCGCGTAAGGCACGGTGGCATAGCCGGCAGATCATGTAACTCTGTATGGATGCCGGATTTGCCAGCGTTCTATCTCACAATGAAGGTAGGGGGCGGAGCCCACAGGTTCTGCCCCCTACTATCCCCAACAAGCATCACTTTAAGATATCCCATCAAGTTCGCGCCGGTGGGACACCCCACACCCATACGTCTGCACCCATGACCGCCAGATCGATTGGCTCCGCCATGGCCCCAGCCACTTTCGAATAACCGAAAACAGAGTTCCTCACGCCTGCAGGACGAAGGTAGATGTAGCCCGATCGCAACACAGGATTTGGCAAGCGCGCTTTGCCGTTGGACGGCAATAGTAGCCGTCCCATCTATCTGGTATAATGAGATATCGTTGCGATCGTAATTCGGGGCGACACGGACGCAGCTCAACTCATTCCAGGGAATACGTAGCGGGACGAACCTGACCGTACCAGGCCATGGGCACCGAGTCACATGTAGAAAATCGAACGGATACGCTTGTGCACTTCGTTGCATGCTCCTTGCCTCGGTGGCGGCAAAGTCCTCTGCTACGTGAAGCCTGCCATTTATTGCCAATCAGAATCATTCACACAAGGAGAGTTGTATGAAGCATCGCGTGCGTTTGTTTCTGCAGCTGACGGTAGTTCTGCTGCTTGTTCTGAGCGTGCTACCGCTGCGCGCGGCCGGGGCTCAGGAGAGTCTAAGCCAGAAACAGGACATCGTTGACACAGCGGACGCTGCAGGCGACTTCACCGTATTGGTCGGGGCGCTAGAGACTGCCGGCTTGGTTGATACCCTGAAAGAAGCCGGCCCGTTTACCGTGTTTGCGCCAACCGATGACGCGTTCAACGCCATTCCAGAGGATACGATGGCTGCCCTCATGGCCGATCCTGAGGCGCTGCAACGGGTGTTGTTGTACCATGTCGTGCCAGGCCGCCTAATTGCTGCCCTAATCAGTGACGGGAAGGAAGTCGCTACGGCTGAAGGCAGCACAGTCACGTTCAGCTTCGCTGAAGGCGTCAAGAAGGTTAACGACGCCACAATTGTTACCCGTGATGTTCAGGCGTCCAACGGCGTTATTCATGTAATTGATGCCGTGTTGATGCCGGCGGACATGGCTGAAGCCATGGGAGCCGCCATGGCGGCAGCGCCGGCTGAGGCCACGCCTGAGGCCACTGAAGAGGCCACGCCTGAGGCCACGCCTGAGGCCACTGAAGAGGCCACGCCTGAGGCCACGCCCGAAGCCACCGAAGAGGCCATGATGGAAGAAGGCCCGGCCGTAAGTGCCAGCGATCAGAGCACCGACGGCACCACCGTGATTGTGGATTCCGTCACCGCGGTGGACGATGGCTGGATGGTTATTCATTTGGGCCAGGATGGCAAGCCAGGGCCGGTATTGGGCCAGACCGCCGTACCGGCGGGTACGACCGAGAATGTCGTCGTTGCCCTCGACCCGCCGCTGGAGGCAGGCACCGAGCTGTGGGCCATGCTCCACGTGGATGCTGGTACCGCTGGCACCTACGAATTCCCAGGCCCTGATGCTCCAGTGACCGTCGATGGCGCCATTGTCATGATGCCGTTCCTAGCCACGGTCGAGGCAATGGCGGAGGCCGCGGAAGCGACACCTGAGGCTACCGAAGAGGCCATGGCGGAAGCCACACCTGAGGCTACCGAAGAGGCTATGGCGGAAGCCACACCTGAGGCCACGGAAGAAGCCATGGCAGAGGCCACACCTGAGGCCACGGAAGAAGCCATGGCGGAAGCGACACCTGAGGCCACGGAAGAAGCCATGGCGGAAGCCACACCTGAGGCTACTGAAGAGGCCATGATGGAGGAAGCGACTCCTGAGGCCACGGAAGAAGCCATGATGGAAGAGGCCGAAGCGCCCGAGAAGCTGCCGGTAACCGGTGGCGAAAGCAACGGCTTGCTGGCCCTGCTGGTAGCGGCCATCGTGCTTGTGGCCGGCGCTGGCGCGCTCTACGCGCGTCGCCGCTTGGCTTGACGCTATCACTAACGGTCCGGCATGGACCGGACCGTGTCACCAGCACAGACATCACCAGACGCAGAGAGAAGCAGGGGGCGGGCGGAAGCTCGCCCCCTAGCTATTAGGAGGTTTTCCCGCCGTCCTTTAGCTCTTCGCGTGGTGATGCAAACGGTTGGATCGCGGGCGTACGAAGGTGTCCATGAGATGCTCGAGCACGGCCGGCAGCTCGGTGGCGGGGTGTTGCACCAATCCTGAGTGCACAGGCGAGCATTGGATTGCCGTGCTGTGGGGTGCGACGATCCAGTGAAAGATCTCGGCCTGGCTCATCTGGCCGATGGGACCGTTCCCGGCGCATATGCGTGGACTGAGTGCGAGCTGCTCCTCAATGGCCGCGATGTCGATGTCTGGAGCCAGCGCATGGAGTCGATCGACATCCAGCTCAACGGCAGCGGCCAAATAGCGCTGCGTACGGCTGAAGACGACGACCCCTGCGTTGACAAACTCCTCGCGATCTACATAGGGTACAACGCGGATGACAGCGTAGTCATACGAGCAGTCCGCGGGCACGAATGGCCTCCTCTACGAATTGAGCGGACGCATCACGCCTGCCGGTCAGATATTCCAGGTACGCTGCGCGGTGGGCTGTGACGTCGGCGAAATAGGGCTCATTTTGCAGCCACGCGGCAGGCACCGCCGAGACGATCTCCTGCAGCGTGTCCGTGCCAAGACGTTGACGCAGGCGCTCATCCACCGCGGCCAGGCTGCCGGCGTACGGCAACAAGGTATGGTGGCGCACCATCGTAAACGGCGACTGAATGCGCTCTTGATAGCCTGCCCAATCATGGTGAAAATAGAGCGCGGCGCCATGGTCAATTAGCCACAAGCGCTGTTCCCATAATAGCAGATTCACATTGCGGTCCGTGCGATCCACATTGGTCACATAGGCATCGAACCAGACAATGGCCGAGGCCAGCTCCGGCGGAGGAGGCGGCTGGAGAAGCTGGTTGTAGGCAAAAGCGCCCGGCAAATAGCGCAGTCCCAGGTTCAGCCCGGCGCTGGCGCGGAGCAGATCACGGATCTCTGGGTCCGGCTCCGATCGCCCTAGCAAGGGGGACATTTGCATCAAGACGATCTCGGGTACATTCAGGTCCAGCACGCGCCCGATCTCGCCGGCAATGAGCTCCGCGATGAGCGCCTTAGCTCCCTGTCCCGAGCCAACAAATTTCATGACATACATGGCGCCGTCGTCGGCTTCGACGATGGCCGGCAATGAGCCTCCCTCGCGCAGAGGCACAACATAGCGCATGGCTGTTACCGTACGGACCATACCTTCCTCGTTCTCTAAAGCTGCGTGTCAGTTGCATGGAATGCCAACGCCACAGATATAATAGCGGGAACGAAGCAAAGGAGGAAAACCCGCCATGGCCGCGCTAGCAACTGCACTCCGAACAGCAGATTTACGACCAGCTACAGTTGCTGACATCCCTATATTGCTCGACCTCATCCACCGCGCGTTCGCCGAGTACCAGGGCCGTCTTGATCCGCCGTCGGGAGCGCCCAGGGAGAGTGCTGCCTCGCTACAGAAACTATTCGATATGGGAGAGCAGGCCGTCCTCGCTGTGGACGGCGCCGATCCGGTTGGCTGTGCATTTCTGTCCCATCATGGGGTCGAAATGTACGTCCACCGCCTGGCCGTGGCGCCCACACGACGCAAGCAGGGCATCGGCAGAGCACTCATGGCCTATGCGCACGCTCGTGCCCTGGCCGCGGCTTGCACCTATGTGCGGGTGGGTGTACGGCTGGCCCTACCTGAGAACATTGCATTTTATGAGAGGTTAGGTTACCGGATCCTCTGTGAAGCCTGCCATCCTGGCTACAGCCGGCCAACGTTCGTGCATATGGTACTTGAATTGATCGAAAACGACGCGCGGCGGGTGGAAGTCGTGCCCTACGACCTGGCCTGGCCTGCACGGTACGCCGCGGAAGCAGCGGCGCTACGGCGTCGCTTGGGCGACAATGTGGTGGCAATCCACCATATAGGCAGCACCGCGATCCCGGGTCTGGCGGCCAAGCCCATTATCGATATCATGCCGGTCGTGCGCGATCTGGGTGAGGTCGATGCTCGCATCCAGCAGATGGCTGAGCTGGGCTACACCCCGCGCGGGGAATATGGTCTCCCCGGCCGGCGCTACTTTTTCAAGGGATCGCCTGCCCATCACACACACCATGTGCATGTCTACCAGGAAGGGAATCCCGAAATCAACCGGCATCTTGCCCTGCGCGACTACCTCCGTGTCCATAGCTTGAAGGCGGCCGCGTACGGTGAACTCAAGCAGAGCTTGGCCGCGCGCTACCCAGCCAACGTGGAGGCCTATATCGCGGAAAAAGATGGCCTGGTACGCGCACTGGAGGCCGAGGCGCTGGATTGGTATCATGTGCAAGGTAGAAGAGGAGAGATGCGTAAGGTGGAGATTGTAATCGACGCCATGTTGCCAACGGACTGGCCACGGGTTCACGCCATCTACGAAGAGGGCATTGCCACGGGCCATGCTACCTTTGAGCAGGCCGCGCCCGACTGGCAGAGTTGGGATGCCAAACATCTGCCTACGTGCCGGCTCGTGGCGCGCAGGGACGGCGAGGTGGTGGGGTGGACGGCGCTCTCGCCAGTCTCAGCACGCGCGGTCTATGCCGGCGTGGCTGAAGAAAGCATCTACATCGCCGCGGCCTTTCGCGGCCAGGGTATTGGCCGGCAGCTATTGCAGGCCCTGATCAGCGCGGCAGAAGCAGCAGGCATCTGGACGCTGCAGACGGGTATCTTCCCGGAAAACACGGCATCGGTTGCATTGCACCAGGCATGCGGGTTTCGTATTGTCGGCCGCCGCGAGCGCATCGGCCAGATGCACGGCGTGTGGCGCGATGTGTTGTTGATGGAACGACGCAGCCAGACGGTCGGCGTGTGAATTGTCCATCCCGCCGGCGTTTGCTACACTGCATCAGACATATTCGCAGCAGGTTACGTTCACAGAGGATTCTAGAACATGGCACAAAAACAGTGGGACAAAGCCCCGGAGATGAAGATTGATCAGGCCAAGAGCTACAAAGTCACCATAGAGACCATTCGCGGCCCGATTGTGCTGGAGCTTTATCCTGAGCACGCGCCCAAGACTGTCAACAACTTCGTCTTTCTGGCGCGCGAAGGCTTCTATGATGGCGTCTCTTTCCACCGGGTGATCGATGACTTTGTGGTCCAGGGCGGCGATCCCACCGGCACCGGGCGCGGTGGTCCAGGCTATCGCTTCGAGGATGAGGTCAGGAACAACCCGCTCAAGCATGAGACCGGTGTCATCTCCATGGCAAATGCTGGCCCCAACACCAACGGCAGCCAGTTTTTCATCACCCATTCGCCCCAAGCCCATCTTGACGGCAAGCATACGGTCTTTGGAAAAGTCATCAACGGTATGGACACGGTCAATGCTGTGCGCCAGGGTGACAAGATGTTGAAGGTTGTGGTAACGGAAAGCGAATAGGCTTTGTAACCCACGTTTCCCCAAACGACTATGACCATGCCTTTCACCCTTCTCGCCAGCGGCGTCGGCATCGGCGCGCCGGCGCCAGGATGGCACCCAATCGATGTGCAACAGCTGCTGATCCTGGTTGGCGTGACTGGGGTGGGCAAGAGCACGACGCTGCGGGCCCTGCGCGATATGGGACTTTCCTATCACCTGCTGCCGGACCGCCGCCTGCTCACTGACCGCATCATCATCCCTGCCCAGCAAGTGCAAGCGGGCGAAGCGATTGCCCCGGTCAAGGACCGTAAGGCGCGTTTCGCCTATACCCGGGCGTACCGGCAACGGCATCCGGGCGGTATGGCCTACGCGCTGGCCCAACTGCAGATCGACCCCAATGTATTGCACGGACTTTTGATCTTTGACGGGCTCCGGGGAGAGAATGAGGTCACCTATGCCGCCCAGCTGTTGCCCGTGGCGCGTTTTGTCATCCTGGAAGCGCCGGATGTGGTACGCGTCGTACGGCTCATGGGGCGTAACGACCCGTTCGATCAGATATCCGCGCGGGCCCGCATCCATGCTGGCCATCTGCTTCAGAGCTTTGAGGAGCTCGATATGGCCGAAGCAGCTTCACTCTTTTCACCGCTTGAACAGCACGCGTTGTTGGACATGGTGCATGCGGGAGAGGTCGATATGGACGATTTACGCACCAGCGTAGCGATCGTTGTCGAAGAGCGCCGCAACTATGATCCAGCCGCGACCCGGGCTGCGTTGGAGCAGGTCGCAGCTGGCAGGGTACATGTGGTTGACACAGTACGCGAAGGACCACAGGAAGTTGCCTATACCATTCTCGATTTCTTGCGCCGCGACCGGTAGGTACTGGCCATGGGCTTGACTATCAAGCGGATTGATACGATCCCGTTTCGCTTGCCGATGGAGGGTGAGCTGAAATGGGGCAGCCATGGCCATCTGGACGCGGTGCGCCATGTCCTGATCCAGGTCATGTTGAGCGACGGCAGTGTTGGCGTGGCAGAGGCGCCCCCGCGGCCGACGATCTACGGCGAAACCGTCGAAAGCATCGTGGCGATTGTGCACAGGGAGCTCGCTCCACGCCTGGTGGGTCAGGACGCCACTGGCGCCTGGGCGCTGATGCAACCGATCAGAAACAACCACACCGCAAAGGGCGCGCTCGACATGGCGGTCCACGACGCGGTGGCATGCAGCCAGGGCATTTCCTTGGCCGAAAAGCTGGGCTGCACACACGCGCATCTGCGCGTCAGCTACATTCTGGGAATAGGCGATCGCGACACGGTGCTGGCCGAAGCCGAACGGGTGGTGAAGCGGGGTGTGCGCGTCCTCAAGGTCAAGGTTGGGCGTGATTGGCAGGAGGATATCGGCCGGATCCGCGATCTGCAAGCCATGTTTGGCGCCACTGTCGATCTCTATGCGGACGCCAACGAAACCATGTTAACAAGCGATGCGGCAGCGAAACTGGAAACGCTGCGCGCGCTGGGCATACTCTATTGTGAAGAGCCGCTACCCGTCGAGCTGATCCGGGAACGGGCCGCGCTGCGCGCGGGCAACTATCTACCCCTCATCGCCGACGACAGCGCCTTGGACCGGCGCGAGCTCGCGCGCGAGCTCGCCATGGACACGTTCGACATCCTGAACATCAAGCCGCCCCGCACTGGTTTCACCGAATCGCTGGCGATGATCGAGCAGGCGCAGCGCGCCGGCAAGGGAATCATGGTAGGTTCCCAGGCCGGCACTGGCATCGGCACGGCGCG
>JACFMY010000615.1 GCA_019455155.1 Caldilineaceae bacterium | reverse complement strand
GAAAAGCTGGCGCGCAAGAAACCGATCGTGATCAACCTCGGCTTCTTCACCGAACGGCTACCCATCTGGCTTCTGCCCATCGCCGCCCTGCTGGCAGTGCAACAGCCGCTGCTGGCCTTGCTGCTCTTCTTCCTCGCCTATGCCTGGCACGGGCTTGGCGCTGGCATCATCGCGCCCGCCTGGTCTGACATGCTGGCACGCTGTTTTCCCATTGACCGCCGCGGTTGGTTCTTCGGGCTTACGGCTTTTATCGGCACTGGCATCGGCACGGCTGGTGCGGTTCTCAGCGCCTGGCTACTGGAAGCCTTCCCATTTCCGCTCAACTTCAGCTACACATTCTTGATCGCCGCCGTTGCCATCACCGTAAGCTGGGGCTTCCTTGCCCTAACGCGCGAGCCTGTACAGGGTGTGCCCGAGAGCGTGCGCCAGCAGGCTGATCAATCGTGGGGCAAACTGGGCACCATCATCGGCAAAGACATCAATTTCCGCACCTTTCTGATCGCAAGGCTGTTGGCTAATCTGGGCCGCATGGGCACAGGCTTTATCACCGTAGCCGCCATTGAGCAGTGGAATGTATCCAATAGCATGGTGGCCCTGTTCACCGCCTCCATGCTCATCGGCCAGACCGCAGGCAACCTGCTGGCCGGTCTGGTGGCAGACCGCCGCGGCCACAAAGTGACACTGGAGCTCGGCCAGTGGGCGATGGCGATTGCGTTCGCGCTGGCCTGGCTGGCGCCCGCGCCTGAGTGGTACTACCCGGTCTTTTTCTTCATGGGCGCAGGAACCGGCATCGGCATTGTGTCGGGCGTGCTGATCGTCCTGGAGTTCTCTAGGCCGGAACATCGTCCCAGCTACATTGGCCTCGGCAACACGACCTCTGGTATTGGCAGCGCCATTGCACCGATTATCGGCGGCTTTCTGGCCGTCATCAGCTACAGGTGGCTCTTTCTGGTCTCGGCGTTGGTGAGCTTGCTGGCGCTGGCTGTCATGTGGTTCAACATGCGCGAGCCGCGTACCCACCCCCAGTTCGTCGTTGGCGACGATCCCACTTTGTGAGCTGCACGATACCACGCTATGTCCCTTGCAGGCGTCTACAAGATACGTGTACAATCGAGGGCTACCAGCTACAGTTCTAGGAACTGGTGGCCCGTTAACTAGCATCTTCCTGCGCGCCATGCGCGTCAGAGTATACGCAGAGCACTCCATGTCCGCTAAGGATACCACTGACAGCCAACGGGAAGAACCCGTTGGCATAGCCAAGACATTCGCCTTTTCGGCCAGGCCGCTGCGTGGGCTGACCGAGCGCGAGGCGACGGAACGCCGCGCCCGGGGGCTGGGCAACGACGCCAAGGTAGGTACCGGACGCACCTATCTCCAGATTCTGCGCGAGAACGTCTTTACCTTTTTCAATATTGTCCTCTTCTCGCTGGCCTCGATTCTCCTGTTGTTGGGCAGCCCCCGCGACGCGTTCTTCACCGGCGTGGTGGCGCTCTTCAATGTGTCCCTGGCGACGTTTCAGGAAATCCGGGCCAAACGCAAATTGGACCGCATTGCGCTCTTGACGCGGCCCACAGCCACGGTCTTGCGCGAGGAAGTGGAGAAGGTCATTGACCCAAACCAGGTCGTGACCGGGGATCTGGTAGTGGCTGGGCCAGGTGATCAGATCATTGTAGACGGCACTGTGGTGGGAGATAGCGAAGCCGAGGTCGACGAGTCGCTGCTGACAGGCGAAGCCGACCCAGTGCCCAAACGGGCTGGGGACGCGGTAAGCTCAGGCAGCTTCGTCATCAGTGGCCGTGTCGTCTACGAGGCGGAACAGGTCGGTGGCAACAGCTTTGCGGCCAGACTCACGGAAAGCGCTCGCGCCCACAAAAGCGAGCTCACCCCGCTACAACAGGAAGTCAATCTCGTAATCCGTGTGCTGTTGGCCGTAGTCTTTTTCTTCGGTCTCTTGATTGCGCTCAATCTGTTCCTCAGCACCGATGTGTCGCTGGTCGACAGCGTACGGGCCGCCTCTGTGGTCTTTGGCCTAACGCCAAGCAGCCTCTTTCTGACCATCGTCGTGGCCTATGCCATCGGCGCCGTCCGCATCGCCGGTCAGGGCGCGCTTGTTCAGCGTTCCAACGCGATCGAGTCGCTGACACATGTCAGTGTCCTCTGTCTCGACAAGACCGGCACGCTTACGTCGAACAGAATCAAGTTTGAGCGCCTGGTGCCCCTCGGCGAGGGCCCCGATCTTCCTGGCGCCCAACACCTGCGCGCGATCCTGGGCATCTATGCCCGCAGCTGTACCGCAGGCAATCGAACCAGCGAAGCGATCGTGGCTGCGCTGCCTGGCCAGCCTGAACAGCCAGTGGCCGAGGTGCTCTTTGCGTCCGATCGCAAATGGAGCGCGCTTGCCTTCGAGGGAGAGACATTGCGCGGGCTCTATACCTTGGGCGCGCCAGAAGTACTCATCCCCCATCTAGCTGACCAGCGCCGCGACCTGGACGCCGAGATCGGCCTATGGAGCGCGCAGGGCCTCCGCGTGCTGCTCTTTGCTGGCCTCCCAACCGTCATGCCGCTCCACGACGCACAGGGTGTGCCACAACTGCCAGAGGGATTGATTCCCCTGGGATTGCTCGTTCTTTCCGATGAGTTGCGGCCCGACGCACGAGAGACCCTGGCTGGCTTTGCAGAGGCGGGTATCCGTCTCAAGATTATTTCAGGAGACAACCCCCACACCGTTGAGGCCCTGGCCCGCCAGGCTGGCATGGCCGCGGACGGTGCACCGCTGGTGTTGCGATCTGGCCAGGAGTTGGCGATGCTGGACGAGGCTGGTTTTCAAGCCGCGGTACGCGAGACAACTATCTTCGGACGAATCACACCTGAGCAGAAACAGCGGATCGTACGGACGTTACGTGAACAGGGCGAATATGTCGCCATGACGGGCGATGGCGTCAACGATGTGTTGGCACTGAAGCAGGCGCGCCTGGGCATCGCCATGCAAAGCGGCAGCCAGGCCGCGCGCAGCGTGGCGGATATCATCCTGTTGAACGAT
>JACFMY010000614.1 GCA_019455155.1 Caldilineaceae bacterium | reverse complement strand
CAAGCGAAAGATCCCACGTGACATAACGTTCGACCTTCTGATTGGTCTCTTTGATTGGTTCCACGGTTGACCAACTCACATTTTCCTGGAGCAGCGGCGCATTGTTCCAAGTAACCGTCGCTTCGTCCCAGCCGGCAGCTACGGTACCCACCTGGATGTGGGACGCCGTGGCCTCGGCGGGGGACGCGTTGCCAAAATGGAGCAGCGTCAGCGTGGCCGAGATGATCCGCTTGCCGGCTGGTATGCTGGTCAATGGGAAGGTGACATAATATTTCGAGAAACAGGGCCAGTCCGCTACGTCCCACTGATTCTGAATGTTGAACTGGTCGTAGCCCGCATAGTTGGCGCTGCCCCAGCCGTCGAAGAAGTTCGGATCGTAAGCTGAGCCGCACAGACTATGGCCGCCCACTGCGGCGTCGATCACGGTCGCGCCATCGACGTCGTGCCGAATGGTGGTCGTACCGGATGGAGAGGCGGCAGGGGGCGAATAGAAGGGCGCGCCGAAGATGAGCTCAGCCCAGGTCGCGGGTTCTTCGGGCAGCTGGCCAGGCGGCCACTGGACCGCGGGAATGGCTGTCCCGCCCGCATCGTCACGATCATGGATCGACACACCAATGCCCCAGACGGTGCCGGCTGGCGGTGCGCTGCTCAACCCTAGGCTGGCAAATGGGATCGTGTACGAGACGATCCAGCCCCGGATGTCGGAACCGTCGTTATAACCGATCCCGCGGTACGTTGATTCTGACTCAAAGGGGATAGTGGCAGCTGACCACGACCCGCTGCTGCCGCGTTCAGTTTGCTGCAGGTCGCTGCGATCTTCAAATGCCGGCGCCGCCACTGCTGTAAAGCGATAGCTCCCTTCACCCGGTGTGTCGCCTTGGGGGCCAGCCAGGTTCAGATACAGGTCTGCACTGTCCCAGGCAGTCAGGTCGTTCTGACCGTTGTCTGGATACCAAAGCTGCTGGTCGAAGGTATGCAAAACGACGATCAGGCGATCGTCGTTGTAGCCAAGGCGCACATCCGTATAGTTGGTAGTGGGGTCAACCTGGCCTAACCAAAAGATGGCTCCTTTGGCTGGATCGATGTTCTCGCCGAACTTGGGTATATGGATGCGCGGCGCCGGTACCGGCGCCGCGGCCTCCAGATCCTGAGCCTGAACTGCTGGCGTCGCAAACGTGACAAGCGCACAGAGGGCGACCGTCGTCGCCAACAGGCGTGAGCCGATGCTAGGAATGGTTGCCATGGCCAGGCCCATCAAGGTACATCCTGGACCATGGGTAAAAAAAGGATGCCTAGATCGACGGTCTCCGAGTCCAGGTAGATGATCGCGGTGACGGTCTGCTCCTTGGCGCCACCTGATACCCGGATCGGGATGGAGTAGGCCACCTCGGAGCTGGCGCTACTGGTCTGATTATGTTGGATTCCCAGCACAACACTATCACCGGGATTCGCCAGGGTGTCCTGTGGGTTGATGGTCAGGTCAGGCGATGAGTTGGATACGACCACTTCGACCTGCTGGTCAAAGCCGCCATAGGGCTCGACTGTCACAGTAACCGCGGTGCTAGACCCGGGCTCGATTACCTGATAGGTTGGTTGGACCGAAACGGAGAAGCCGGGTACGGGCACAGGAGGCTGGCCCTGCAGCAGGGGTTCAATGAGCCCGGTAATGTCGAAGCCAAGCTCTGCCTGGGCCCGGTCGTCCATAGGCCAGGGCCACAGGGGCTGGTCGGTGAGGACACCGTCGATGTAGCGCGTGTGGAGGCGGGCCCCTTCACCCTGCTGATCGGGATCGCCTTCGATATTGCTGTTGGTGACCACAGCTTCGCCGTTGATCCGGTACTCTGAACCTTTACCGCCGTCGACCTCCGGGGCGTCGATGCCATTTCCATAGAGGGTGATGTGGTCGACAATGCCGGATACGACGCCTACGCCGTAGGGCTTATCGATCGCGAGGCCGAGGCCGGCGTTGTTGGTTGCCAGCAGGTCGCGAAAGACGGGACCTTCAATGGTACCCTGGCCCCAGGCGCCAAAGCCGGCGCGTTGGTCCGGCCAGTCATAGTTGAATTCGAAGCCACACTCGTTGGGCGCAGGGCCATAATCACGCACGGTGCCATCGGCATTCATCCCTGCGCCCATGGCAATGGAGCCCAGGATCTCAATACCAGGAGAGTAGACGGTATCGTGGTTGGAATTGATGGCAATGGAGCGATCCGGCAGGGGGCCGGTAGAGATAGCGTTTTCCACGCGTACGTGGGCGCTGTTGTAGATATTGACCCCGCTACCCGCGGGCCAACCTGCCGCACAGAAGCCTTTACCGTCCCACCGTTCCCACTGGGTGAAACAGCGGCGCACCGTGACATTTTCGCTCATAAAGATGAGAATCATCTTGCGGCCCGTGCCGGCGGCAATACAGTCCTCGAGTAGAATGTCCTTTCCCCACAAGGTGAAGACATCGGTATTGGCGTCCACGTTCGCGTTGTAGCCACTGACGCGGCGCAGGACTACGTCTTGGGTCCGTACCTGGAAGACGCTATCGTTGCTGTTGCGCGCCACAATCCCTTCGATGACGAAGTGATTGCCCCTCACAATGGTGCTGCCTAAGGATACAGGGGTGCGTTGGTATTCACCGTCAATAATTGCCTTGCCGTCGTTTCTTGCGCGGATGGTGATGGGATTTCCTGGCTCCCCATCTTGCTCAGCGACAAACGACTCATAATAGACGCCATCCAAGAGGACCAGCGTGTCGCCGGGTCCAAGATCCTGCCAGGCGCGCGAGAATGTGCCCCATGGCTGGCTTTCCGCCAGTCCGGAATTGCTGTCGTCCCCATCCGGACTCACATAGTAGGTGGTCGCGTGTGCGGCCGCGGTCCAGCCAATGAAGAGCGCCATAGCAATGGCCAGGCTCATTGACAACTGTCTCAATCGTGTTTGCATTGGTGCGTGTCTCCAAAACTAGGCCGCGAAACCGGCCTCTTTCTATTGTGCGCTACTTTCATGTGTGCCATCCCCGGCGAATTACAGATAAATGCTACTACATCTGGCTAATC
>JACFMY010000613.1 GCA_019455155.1 Caldilineaceae bacterium | reverse complement strand
TGCCGTGTGTCGATCTGCCAGGCTGATACCGGCATGAGGGCCCAGTTGTGGCTGAACACACCGTAGTGCCGCCCGCCGATAGCAAACTCGGCGGCTGGCGTGCGGTGAAAATGGATGCTCTGGAAGTGCGGCGCCATCAGTTCAGGATTCGCCATCGTAACAAAGCTCCACACCAGACGTGGCGTCGACGTCCAGTGAATCACACAGTTGGCAGCGGTCACATTGACGGCAACAGCAATGGCCTGATAGGTGTCGCGCGCCATCCAGAAGCGCATGTGCGAGATTGTGTCTCCGGGCTGTATGGGGTGGCTGGCCCCAACATGGGCCAGTGCGGCCGCGACGGCCGGGTCAATGGCCGCGTCCTCGGGCGTGGCGCGTTCCAGCGCGAGCTGCGCCATGCAACCATACAACTCGCCGCCAGTGGTGCGATAGACCAACCACCGGTCCGGTTGCCGCGCCAGCCAATGCCGGGCAATCGCCGCGGAGGCGTCACCTTCGTGGCGCGCTACCATGTCGATGATGGCTGGGAAATCGGCCCGCGCGGCGGGTTCGGCATAGACGGTGTCGGCCGAATCCCATACAAAGAAATCGCGCATGCCGGGAGCGCGACGGTTGATATAGATGGTATCCATGCGCAACCGCTGGCGTTCCTGCCCGCTGGCGACCTGTGCCGCGCGTCGCAAGTAGGTCAGGGCTGCCTGCTGCAATTCGGCATAGTCGCCCGGATTGCGCCAGTGAAGATCGGCGTCTAGCACTTCCCGCACGAGGTCGTGTGGAAAGATACCGTACGGGCCATGCTCAATGAAGGAAAGTTGGCGCAACCACTGGAAAAGCTCAAAGGCAACGTCGGCGTCGAAGAGATTCGCCAGCATCGCCTCGGTGGTCGTACGCGCGATGGCGCACAGTTCAAGTGCCTTGCGGTGCTGGGAGGAAGGAGCGTCGCGCACGAAGCGTTCCATCAAGACGCGGATGACGTCGTAGGCAGCAGGCGTGTCGCCGAATGCGACGGCATCTCCCTGCCGGTAGAGTTCCGCAACAAGCGAGAGCGCTAGCGGGTGCCCACGTGTAAAAGCCAGCACCGCGGTGTGGTGTGGCTCCGGAACGCCGCGCGCCGCCAGGTAGGCATGAGACTCCTCCACAGGCAGATTGCCCAGGGCAATGATGCGTGTCAGGTCAGCCCAGGCGGCGTCCTCGCGCCATGTTGTGGGTACCTGCCGCCCGGCAATCACAATCAGGCTGGCCGCAGGCAACTGTGGCAGGAACACACCACGCAGCCAGCCATCTAGCCCTGCCAGCCGTTCATAGGTGTCGATCAGCAGAACGCCGTTGGCAGCAGTGAGGAATGAACCGAGCGCTGCTTTTACAGCGGCCGGCTCCGGCTCCACATCGCGCCCATCCAGATAGACGGTCGGCCTGCCTTGCTGTGTGGCGAGCCGCGCCAGCTCGTGGAGCAGAGAGGTCTTGCCTGCACCGCCCGGGCCGTAGATATGAAGCACGGCAAAAGCCGGCTCCTTCGCCAACAGGGTGGTACGGAAAAGCTCCAGTTCCGCCTGCCGCCCAACAAAGCGCTGCTGGCGCGCCCGGGCGTTCCGATCTGACAGTTTCATGGCAATCACCGTTTGCACGAACCGGACGCAAGGCATGCTTGGGGGCCATTTCGTGGCGGTGATTATAGATCAGTTCATGCCAGGCGCAAGCAAGTACATTGCCCAATGAATCGGCGGGCAATTGCCTGGGCATGCTCGTCGAGCTGATCCGCAGCAAGGAATGCATCGGTCTCTGCGCCCGTGTAATCACGAAGAATGATGTCTGGCGCGCGCGTGGTTGACGAAGAAGTGCAGGCGATTCTGGATGTTGACTTCGCTCGTGCCCGCGTCGTTGTCGAGATAGAGGATGTTGAGCTGCGGATACCGCTTCTTCAAGCGCTTCTCGATACCCCGCGCCGTCACCTGATTGGCCATGCAGCCGAACGGTTGGATGCAGAGGATGTTTGACACGCCAGACTGCACATAGGCGCCGATCTCGCCGGGTATCAGCCAGCCTTCGCCATAATGGTTGGCGAGGTCGATCACATCCTGCGCGGCGGCCGCTATCTGTGCGATGTCGTGGGAGGGCCGGTAGAAGCGGAACGCGCGCCGTGCTCGATCGGCATCGCGCAGGAAGCGCTCCACATAGCCGCGCACGAGCTTGGTGACGCCCCATAGCAGATCACGCCTGCGCATCCCACAACGCACATCCACCTCCGAGTTGATGAACGTGGAAGTGAAATACTCCATCAACGGCGGGACTTCGACCTCGATTCCCTGGTCCATCAACCACTGAGCAGTGCGATTGTTGGCGAAGCTGTTCAGCTTGAGAAAGATCTCGCCCACCATCGCGGCGCGGGGCAGCTCTCCTACGCGCACTTCCACCGCATTGAACTCGGCGGCTGCGGCGCGGATCGTCGCCAGAATCGCACCGCGGCGCAGCGGGATCGTGCCGTCGTCGAGCCTGGTTAGATAGCGATCGGCGATGGCCAACGCGGCACCGGGCCGCCGCTCGCGCGACGCAACCGCGAAGTACATCGCTGACAATGCGTCCGCGAGGGCCAGCGAGAACATGAGCTTGTAAGCAAACAACGCATAGTTGATGCGCAGTCCAGGCTGCTCGTTGAGCGGCTGGAAGTTGCTCGCAAATGAGACCACCGGAACCTCGGCAAGATCGTTGGCCACCAGCGCCTTTTTCAGGAGCGGCAAATAACAGCTATCCCGGCATTGGCCGCCAGTTTGGCTGATGGCCAATGCCACCTGGTCGGGCCGGTAGCGACCTGATTTTAGCGCCTTGATCATGTCGCCGATCACTACGATCGCCGGGTAGCAGATCTCGTTGTTGACATATTTGAGTCCCTGATCGACCGAAGCCCGGTCCGCCGTGGGCAAGATCTCGACGCGGAAGCCCATATCGCGCACAGGACGGACTATCGGCACCGTCGCAAAATGGGAAAACTCGGGGACAAGAATTGTGCGGTGCGTGTCGCTGGGCATGAAGACGCGCGTTGTGGGACGCGGCCGGGACACGAGGGGGGCAC
>JACFMY010000612.1 GCA_019455155.1 Caldilineaceae bacterium | reverse complement strand
CTGGTAACTGCCTCGCACAGAGAGCGCCAACGCTGAATCGCGGGGCAAGGTATAGGATGCCGATGGTTGGGACATGCAGATCTGCATCTTCCAGACAGCCGGTTGCGCGGATTGGAAGGCGCCGCCGAGTATCTGCAAGAAGCGGATCCGGCTCGATTCGGGCACCCGGTTGATACGATAGATCGTGGCTTCGGTGAGCCAGGCAAAGAGTTCCAACAGCATAATGCCCGGATCGGCTGCGTTGTGATTTGTCCACTCTGGGGCATAGCGGGCAATACGCGCCTGCATTTCAGAGACCAGATCCGCAAATTGACGGTCATCTAAGTTGGGTAATGGAATCGACATTTTACACCCCCGGCGCCAGTGAAATCTGATGCTGGCCGGAGAAGACGAGATGGTCGTCCGGCACGTAAATCCGCGTCAAGCTCTCGATACGTTTGATCTCGTCCACGGGCAAAAAGTCGATGCGTCGCCGCGGCTGATCGCGGTGGACCACGCTGAGGAGATCACCTGACTTGAAGCCGCGCACCACCACCCCAGCGAGCAGCGCCTGACCCTGTTCATCTGTGACAACTTTGCCCTGCTCCACCAACATGCGCGTCTGCTTGCCCTGCAAAATCAGTTCGCGTGGTTGGGCGGACCATACTTTCTCCAGCGGGATCCCCTGGGCGAAGTAGAGGGTATTATCAAAGCGCTCTACTGCACTGACTTTCAAGTCAGTGGTGATAGGCGCGCCGTCGGCATGGACAAGCTGCACCTGATCACCGGCCTGCAACGGCTGTTCGTCTGGCTCATAGCCGCGCAGCACAACGCCCGTGAGCAGTGGATTGCCCTGATCATCCTTCTCGCGGCTGAACAGACGCTCTTTGATGGCGACGCTGGCATCCTTGCCGCGCAGGATCAGGCGGGCGTTGGTCTGCGGCCAGGGGATTGACTGTTGGAAGCGGACCAGGTTATGCGTGGGATCAATGTCCGCGATCACCAGGTCAAAGGCCAGCGATAGCCCCTCAGCCGTCAGGATCGTCACGATATCGTCCACCGCAAAGCCGTCATCACCAGGCTGGACGCCGCGCACTACCACACCGGCGACCGGCGCGGTCTCGTCGTCCGCGGCTACGCGCAGATAGCGTTCGACGGCCAGCCGGGTGTGCGGCCCCTTTACAAAGAGCTGTTCTTTGCCGTCGATGATGAGCCACGGCACAGGCGTCTCGAAACAGAGGGTCCGATCCATGCTTTCCACCTGCGCGATGGTCTGGTCGGTGGCCAGAATGCCTCCATCGGGGGTTAGGAGCGTCACCGGGTCTCCCAGCATGAAGCCGTAGACCATTAGACTTTGGGTTTCTTCGTTTTTTCGCCAGGTTTTGGCCAGCACCATTTTGATGCGCCCGTCGAAGGTGGTGACCAGACTGCCTGCCGGCATTTCTAGCGGCGCCGGGCGTACGTTGGCGAGGAGCAGGCTTCTGTGTTGGATGCCCGCCAGGCCCAGGCTCAATTTTTCGAGATGATCGACACCGGGCACACTCTCAATCTCGGCCGCCACTTCGGAGATGTGAACATCACGGCCTGGCTCCCACCCCTGCCGTTCGGGACCGCCGCTGAGTGGATGCATGAATTCGGCCAACCGGCGCAAGACGGCCAGGCGTACATCGTCGCCTTTCTCAGGCTCCAGGGGCACAATTTCACCGCGGATCTGCACTTCCATGTACTGCGGGCCAACCACATGGATCTGGTCCACATCTCCGTCCTGGCGCAGACGTCTCTCGCCTGGCTCAACAGCATCGAACTGTTTCAGGTTGGCCAAGGCTAGCCCTTCGAGCCGGTTGCGAATCTGGCGCAGGGCGGCGGGTGCGGGCAGCGGTTTGCTCTCCGCGCTCTGCGGCACGACGACGACGGTGACCCAACCTGGTTGGCGCGCGCCCTGAGGATCACGCGTCGGTAGACAGTAGGCGCGGGCCACATTGTCAGCCTCCAGGGTGATCCATTGATAGTCCTCGGCCATCACCGGCTGCTGGCGATGTTTCAGGCTGTGGGGGCCGCGCCGTTTGGTCTGGTCCACTGCCTCGGCGTCGACGCCGCCGACGGCGAGGGCCAAGTTCGTCACACCCTGGATATCACTCAGCGCGCCGGACGGGTTGCGCAGCACTGTCAGGGCAGCACGGGGCAGATTGCCGGCGGCGCCGTTGTGGATGCGGTAGCGCCTGACGCGGATATTGCTCTTGCCGGGCGGTGGAATTCTGCCATGTTTACCATCGCCGAACCGGATCTCACCCTGGATGGGATCGAAGAGATAACAGCGGCTATCCGGTCCACAGCCGTAGAAGCTGCTCACCGGCTTCCAGGCCACCCACTCCTCGTGGTCGGGCAGGTTCGGGTCGTCCGCCAGAGGTGCGGCGAGCGCGCCCGCCTGGGCCAGCGCCCGGTGCTCGCTCTCGCTATGCACTTCGGGTTCACGCACCTCTAGCAGAATATCCGGCAGAATCGGACTGTGGGTCAGGGTGAAGCGCTGGTTCGGCTCGCCATTGCTAAAGCCAAGCAACTCGCCGATAATGACGCCGCCGTTGACAGCGGGAACCGTGTTGAGCAGCAGTGTGCGCATGCGAATGGCAGGGAGAGCCGGCAGATCGCGCTCCCCCGCCAACGTAGATTCTGGCAGCACTCGCAGCCAGAAGGCCGTTGTCCCAAATTCCGTACTCGGCTTGTGATCCTCGGGGCCAAAAAAGCTTACATAGCCCGAACGTCGCAGGGATAGGGTCTCATCAACCACGCGCAGATTGCTCCAGATGCGGCCATTCCAATATTGCCAGAGCAGTCTAACCTCGGATGTATGATCATATTCATCAACCTCCATGCGCATCTGAATCCACTTATTGCTGGGAAAGGCCACCCGCGTCCCGCTCATGTCCAGCGGGTTGAAGCCCACATAGAGCGCGGGCACCGCTTGCACATGTGGAGGAGCGGTAAAGGGTTCGAAGGGGCGCCTCTCGTCGGGGGGCGCGGCATGGTTGCGCCAGAGAGCGTCTACCCTGCTCTTACAACGGGGCACGCGCTGCAAATCATCCCGGCTCTGATAGCCCCGATAGG
>JACFMY010000021.1:19020-29416 GCA_019455155.1 Caldilineaceae bacterium | reverse complement strand
TCGGTTGGGGCGAAATCTCCCCCTTTTCGTCCCCCTTTCACTCCTGCAACAGCGCCTGGATGCGGCTGATGATCATCTCCATCGCGACGCGATTGTTTCCGCCTTGGGGCACGATGATGTCGGCGTAGCGCTTGCTGGGTTCGACGAATTCCAGGTGCATAGGGCGCACCGTACCCAGGTACTGCTTCACCACTGAATCAAGGGTGCGGCCTCGCTCTACCATGTCGCGGCGGAGTCGCCGGATGAAGCGGATATCGGCATCAGTGTCCACGAAAATGCGCATATCCATGAGCTCGCGTAGCTCTCTTTCGACAAAAATGAGAATGCCTTCTACCAGGATCACTTTAGCCGAGTCGATACGCTGGGTTTCCTTACTGCGGTTGTCAACGGAGAAATCATAGATCGGCATATCGACCGGGCGTCCCGCACGCAGCTCGTGCAGGTGACGCACCAATAACGATGTCTCCAGACTGTCGGGGTGGTCGTAGTTGGTCTGGGCGCGCTGTTCCCGGGTCAGGTGACTCTGATCCAGGTAGTAGTTATCGTGCTGAATATACGCAATGCGGTCTCTCCCCACTGCCTCCCAGATGCGGCTGCTTACCGTTGTCTTGCCGCTGCCCGTGCCGCCGGCTATACCGATCACGAACGGCCGGCTGCGTTTCGAAGTATCGAGGATTTCCATAGATGCTTCCATCATCGCTCGCGCCACAATTCCAAGGAACATTGATAAGAAATAACAGACACGTAGCGGTTCTCTGTGCCGGCTGCAAGTTGGGGGCGCCAGCTACCGCAGCCTGTGCGCGGCAGCTGTCTCGGCCACCTGGTCCATGAGGACCTGACGCCGGTTTTCGATTGCCGCCATGGCTGCCGCGAGGTCAGTCTGCACGATCAGCACGGTGCGCTCTTCCGGCCACGGACCGGCCTGGACCAGCGCAAAGCCCGGCCGGTGCCGGTAGCCGAACAGACCGGCAAGGACAAGAACGAGCGCGGGCCACAGCAGCCAGAGTGTTGGGGCACGATATGCTTGGACGCGTAGCATGGGCAGCGGCACAAAGGCGAGGGGAACCTGGCTGAATCCGCTGCCCACCAGCTCGACCTGGCTGTCACTCACGCGAATGTGCTGGACCGGCTCCTCGCTGCCTGTTTGATAGACCTCGACGAGGAACGCATCGTCGGCGTCGGTTGGCGTGCCTTCGTCCAATCGCACCACGCGCAGACCTATACCCATCTGGGGCAACAGCAAGGTCTCCTCACTGCCCGGGGTCGGAAAGCCCAGGCTAATGAGGGTGGCAGCAGTCGATTGGCCGGGCCGTGCCAGCAAGGGCGCATCGTCGACCGTGCGCACAACCAGGGCTGGCGGTCCCGGCCGCCCTTGCACGGTGATATTGCCTATAGTAGTGCGCATCTCTTCACTCAGGGGGAGCAGCAGGCTGTTGCCGTTGGCCGCAATCTGTAACCCCGGGCCAATCACCCGGGCGGACGGCTGTTCCAGCCGGTATTCAAAGGTAATATGATGTTCCGAGTCCGATGTCCTGTCGCCCGGGATCAGGGGCTCCGGCGTAAACTGCCAGCCTGCCGTGACCTGTAGCCAGATCACTGCCAGGGCAAAGAGCATACCAACGGGTAGGAGCGGGCGCAGGAGAGCTCCTTGCGCGCTGGAGACACCTAGCAGCCGTTCTTCTAGAACGAGGCCTTCTGGGCTTGTCTCGTGATCACCGTGACTGCTCTCGCTGGCCGCAGGCAAGGGCATAGGGCGGACACGCACGGTGCGCCGGTCAATGCGGGGAAACCAGCGCGCCAGCAAGTTACGTACTTCGTCCAGCGCGACTAGGGGTGGCCGGGGATAGGCGACGCGCCAGCGATGCATGGCATAGGGCGCAGAGACTGGTAGAGGTTCGCCCCCGCGCACACCTTCCGCATCTAGCAGTGCCGGCAGGCGCCTGAGACAGAGAGCCACCAACATCAGGTGGGCCGCCTGCAGCAGTAAGACAAAGACCAGGCTGGCTGCCACGAGGCGAAAGAGAGGGCTGTGTACCACATCGAAGAGACCCAGCCCGCGCAGGAGCGTGCCCAAAGGTCCGTAGGCCTCGCTTACATCGGAGAGCCAGCGTACCGTCGCTCCCGCTTCATCCTGTAACTGGCCGGGCATCTGGGGGAGGACAAACCCGCCGGCCAGCAAAAGCGCCATGGCCGCCGCCAGGACCAGAACCAGCCATGGTTCCGTCAGCACGCGCCAGAGCGCGGCCAGGCGGTCGCTCGATTGATCGCTGCCGGGCGCCGGCCCTGAACCGGACGGTGGTCCGGGCGCGACGACAGTGCTTTCAGCCATGGTCATTGGTCTCGTCTTCTATCTTGCGGCGCGAGCCAGCGTTCGATTGCGCTCGCCAGGTTGGAAATCGGGCCACGCCGGATCGTGCACTCGGGCAGTGCATCGAGGAACGCCTGGCCATAGCGGCGTCGCCAGATACGGCTGTCCAGCAGCACCACCGCGCCCCGATCGCTAGCGCGGCGGATGAGCCGGCCAAAGCCCTGCCGGAAGCGCAGCACCGCGTCGGGCAGCGTGTAGTCCATGAAGGGGTCATCGAACTCTTCGCTGCGTGCGGCCACCAACGGATCGCTGGGCACCGCGAAGGGCAGGCGCGCGATCAACAGGCAGGTCAGCTCATCCCCAGGCAGGTCAACGCCTTCCCAAAAACTACGGGTACCCAATAGCACGGCCCGCTCCGTTTGTCGAAATTCCTGCAGCAGGCGATAGCGGCTGCTCTGGCCGTGCTGCAGCATCGTGATGCCTAGCCGTTCCAGCGGCACACGGATGGCTTCAGCAGTCGTGCGCAGCTGTTGGTAGCTCGTAAAGAGCACCAGCGTGCGCCCATCGGCGGCGCGGGCTGCTTCAATGATGGCTGTCTCCACGCCCTGCTGGTAGTGCGGATCGTTGGGCAACGGCATGTCCGTCGGCAGATAGAGGAGCGTGCTGCGCCGGTAGTCAAAAGGGCTGTCCACAGTGGAGATATTGACATCCCACAGCCCCAGCCGTTCGCGGATGAATTGGAAGCCTGAGCCGGTACGCAGCGTCGCGCCGGTAAAAATGGCACTGCGTCGTTGGTGGACAAGTCCTCGTTCTATGAGCTCTTGTACTGACAAGGGGGCCGACGCTACTGTTACGGCATCGGTGCTGTCGGTGACCTCCAACCATGCCACCTGGTTCGTGGCACCGGTGGGCTGCACCAGGATCTCGTCCAGCCGGTGGGCCAGGTCCGTAATGGTGGTCAGAATCGTCGTCGTGTCGGCCAGTAAGGGCGTCGCTCGCTCGTCCTCGTGCCAGCGCGCTGCCTGCATCTGTTCGGTGATGGTGCCCAGCAGACCAATCAACTCTGCCAGACATGTGGCGACGACATCCCATTCGATCTCGATCCGGCTCCAAAGCGGCTGGCTACGCGTGGCGCCGTTGAGGCGCAGCCTCTGCGCGTAGCCAGCATCTTCCCGCAGCGAGTCCTGCTGCCGGGCAAATGAGGCCAGCAAACTGGCAAACTCGTCCAGGCACACGGCCGTGTGCTGAGCCATACTCGCAAGCTCGGGCAGCCTGCGCACCAAGGCCGGCTGGTGGCGCTCCGCCGCGGCCCGGTGCAGCTGGCCAACAGGTCGCCGTCAGGAAGCAGGCGGCGCAGCAGATATTGGACCAGCGGCCATTCGACCCGGTAGGTGAGCTGATCCGTAGCCGCTTCCTCCAGCCGGTGGGTTTCGTCCACAACCAGGTGCTCGTACGGCGGTAGCACGCGGCCCTCGTTGGCCAAATCCGCGAGCAACAGCGCATGGTTGACGACGACGATATGGCTGCCCTCGGCCCGGCGCCGGGCTGCAAGATAAAAATCGCGGTCGGGCACCCCCTCCGCCGTGCCGTCGTAGGGTCGCTCGCAGCGCTCGGGCGTACAGCTCCCTCCGTCGGAACAGATCCGCAGCCAGATTGCTCGCTCCGCGCTGTGCAGCGTCAACTCATCTGCGTCGCCGGTGAGGGTGTGGGGCAACCAGACCAGTACCTTGGCCAGCACGGTCAGCTCAACCGGCGAAAGCCGGTGATTCGTGCGCCAGAGACGCAGGCGCCTTGTGCACAGATAGTGCTGGCGGCCTTTGAGCAGCGCGGCACGCAACGGCGGGTGGCCGGCAGCTGATAGCAATGCCTGTACCTGCGGGATATCTTTGGCCAACAGCTGATCCTGCAGGTTTATGGTGTTGGTGGCGACCACCACTCGCTGTCCATTTGTCACAGACCAGAGGGCAGCCGGAAGCAGGTAGGCCAGGCTTTTGCCTGTGCCAGTGCCCGCTTCGATTAGCAGGTGGTCACCCAGGTTGAGGGCTTCCATGACCCTGGCCGCCATGGCCACCTGCCCCGCCCGGTGTTCGTAGCGTGCGCCTAACTGAACAGCTAGCGGCCCTTCGTCTGCAAAAAACTCCTTCACGATCGCTGAGGGCAACAACTGTGCTGGTGTGTGCTCAGCCAACGGCTGCCAGTCGTCGCTAGACAGAGCCCAGCGCGGCGGCAACGCATCCAGCGCCGGATCCTGGCCATTGGCCGCGTCAGCGAAAAAGCTGCTAAGTGGCCAATCGCTGCCTTCCGCGCTGTCGCAGAGCAGGCGCAGCGTATGTGCGGGCAGAAGGCGCGCCTGCTCATGCAGCAGCTGGAAGAGCTGGCCGGTCGCCTGGGCATCGTCCAGCGCGCGGTGTGCGTCAACCAGCGGAATCCTCAGGGTCGCACACAGCTCGCCCAGGCTATAGCTAGCCATACCGGGCAGCAGAATCGAGGCCAACGTGAGCGTGTCGAAGGCCGGCCGTCCGAAGTTTACGCCCGCGGCGCGCAGAAAACCCAGATCAAACTCAGCATTGTGCGCGATGACCGCGGCCACGTCGCTCGTGACAAAGGCCAATAGCTCCGGGATCACGCGGTCGATAGTGGGCGCGTTCTTCACGTCACTATCGCGGATACCTGTGATCTGCGTGACGCGTGATGGAATCGGCCGTTGAGGATTGACCAGGGTGGCGTAGCGTTCGAGTAGCCGGTCGCCGGCAAACTTCACGGCGCCGATCTCGATGATGCTGTCGCGTGCGGCATCGAGGCCGGTAGTCTCCAGGTCAAGCGCGATGTAGACGCGCTCTGCCATGGGTGGTGTGTTCCTTACTAGGGCAGAACAGAGATCGCCATGTGCATTATAACAAGAGGATGGTGAAAGGGGAATAGAGAAGTCGCACAGGCACTATATTGCCGCAGGACGGGTGGTTAGGGCACAATGCGGGCATGCATGTTTCTGTGATTGCAACGGTCTATAACGAACGTGACGCCATCGAACGGCTGTTGGATTCGCTGGCGACCCAAAGCCGTCGCCCAGACGAAGTGGTCATCTGCGATGGGGGTAGCCAGGACGATACAGCCGATGTCATCCGAGCCTACGCCCAGCGCTATCCGGATCGCTTGCCCAATCTGCAGGTGATTGTCGAAGAGGGGGCCAACATTAGCCGGGGTCGCAACCTGGCGATTGCCGCGGCACAAGGGCCTGTCATTGCCGCCACCGATGCCGGCGTGCGCCTGGAACCGGATTGGCTTGAGCACCTGGTGGCGCCGTGGGAAGCCGGGGGAGATCCCCCCCTTGCCGTTGCCGGCTTTTTCCTGCCCGAAGTCCAGGGTATCTTTCAGACAGCCATGGCCGCGACCGTGCTGCCGCTGCACGACGATATCGACCCGCGGCGCTTTCTGCCCAGCAGCCGGTCCGTGGCCTTCACCAAGGAAGCGTGGGCCAAAGCCGGCGGCTATCCCGAATGGTTGGACTACTGCGAGGATCTGCTCTTCGATTTCGCCGTCAACGCGCAACGTCCGGACCAGCCTACCGCTTTTGTCTGGGCGCCGAACGCGGTTGTCCACTTCCGCCCGCGTGAGAGCCTGGGTCGCTTTTGGACCCAGTATTTCCGGTATGCGCGCGGCGACGGCAAGGCGGACCTGTGGCGCAAACGCCATGCCGTCCGCTATGCCACCTATCTGGTAGCCCTGCCTGCGCTCCTGGGTCACCTCCTGTTCGGCTTTTTTGCCCGGTGGCTGGGCGCGGTAGGCCTGGCGGCCGGGATCATCCTCTACTGTCGCCGGCCATGGCAGCGGCTGCGCGTGCTGGGAAAAGATCTTTCGCCCCCCCAATGGGTCGCCGCAGCCGCGCTTGTGCCCCTGATTCGCGCCACGGGCGATCTCGCCAAGATGGCTGGATATCCTGCGGGGCTCTGGTGGCGCTGGCGACAGCGCGGCACGATCCCAGATTGGCGCCGCTCACTGGAAAGGTGAGTAGGCGTACGGCTCTGACCTGCAACTCTGCGCACAATACTCATATGGCGCGCAGACGAATCTCCCCATGCTCATAGAGGTGTCTGCTTGAAATCCGCAAAGATGGAACGCCGTCAAGTCGCATGCGATCTGATCGAGGCCACCCCTGACGCCAATGGATTGGGCTATTGGCTCCTGGCCTCTCCGCTGTTGCTCTTTATGCTGTGGGCGTGGGTCGATCTCTTCGCCTACTACAGCCCCATCCCGCTCTATTGGCTGGATGCGGCCGTAGCGGCTGTCGTATTTGCCTTTCTCGTCGTACTGCCAGTAGGATGGCTGGCGCACCGGATTGTGACTGCCCTGCCACGATTGCTGCAACATGCAGGCTGGGATGTGGCGCCGCTGGAACCGGTGCGCGAGACAGAGATCTACACGGTGAGATATGTATACAATGATCGCCGCCGCGCGCCGGGCTCTTGGCAACGCCAGTGGCTGCGCGCCGCGCAGGGTTGGGTCTACATTGAAATCGCCGCGATTCTGGTTGGAGGTGTGCTCATGGTACCCATATTCTTTAGCGCGTTAGATTTCGGCTTCGGACAGTAAAGACGATGAAAGTATGGTCTCGCTTCCTCATCATCTCTCTCCTCGCGCTCGCGGGCGCCATAGCTATGGCGCCGGCTGCTTACGCTCAGGATGAAGACCCGGGTGCACTGGCAGGAATTGTGGTTCAGGTACGGTTTGCGGACCAGGAGGATGTCAATCGACTTGCCGCAGTGTACGATATCTGGCAGGTGGACCACGGGACACGAACGGCGACCGTGTTTGTCACGCCCGCGCAATTCCACCAACTGGAATCCGCCGGCTACGCGCCGGTTGTGGACAGTGAGCGTACTCAGAAATGGGTGCAGCTTGCGGACCTGGCAGTCTCTGGGAGCCGGACAGCTGGTGGTGTGCCGGGCTACGCCTGTTACCGGACGGTAGAAGAGACCTATACAACGTTGCACCAGCTGGCGGACCAGCATCCTGAGTTGGCGCGCGTGGTCGATATCGGCGATTCCTGGATCAAGGTGCAGGGCGGCATTGAGGAGAGCGCTGGGTACGATATCCTGGCGCTGGAAGTGAGCAACTTCGCGTCAGGCTGTGTCAAGCCCACGTTTTTCCTCATGGCTGCCATTCATGCCCGTGAGATGACCACCGCAGAGGTGGCCACACGCTTTGCAGAACAGCTCGTCGCGGGCTACGGTCAGGACCCCGACATTACCTGGCTCCTGGACCATACGATCATTCGAATCGTGCCGCACGCCAATCCAGATGGCCGCAAGATGGCCGAAGGCGGTCTCTATTGGCGTAAGAACCGGAACGACACAGACGCTGACGCGTGCCAGAATCCAACATCACCGTACCAAGGCTCGTACGGCGTCGATCTGAACCGTAACAGCAGCTTCAAATGGGGCGTCAGCGGCAGTATCAGTCGCGACGATACCTGTAGCCAGGTCTATATTGGTCCCAAGCCTATGTCGGAGCCGGAGACCGAGGCGCTAGAGCACTATATGCGCTCGTTCTTTGCTGACCAGCGCGGGCCCAATGACCTGGACCCTGTCCCGGCCGATGCCGGTGGGGTCATGATTTCGCTACACAGCTACTCACCTGTCATCTTGTTTCCCTGGGGCTGGAGCGCAACGGCCTCCCCCAACGACTCGCAGCTACGTACGCTGGGTCGCAAGTTCGGCTATTTCACCGGTTACCGGGTCTGCCAGTCGGGCGAATTTGGCTGCCTCTACCAGACTAGCGGCACCACTGACGATTGGGCCTATGGAGAGCTAGGTGTCGCCAGCTACACGTTTGAGTTGGGCACCGATTTCTTTCAAAGCTGCAACGATTTCGAGACCACCATTCTGACCGGCACACTGGACGCCCTCACCTTCGCCGCCAAAGTAGCTCGCCAACCGTACCAGTTGCCAGCCGGTCCCGAGATCGTGACGGCCACCGTCTCCATCACCGCGACCGCGCAGCCCACGCAGGTGGTAGCTGGCACGCCGATGACCCTTACCGTGCGTGCTGACGATAGCCGGCGAGGGCCTGACAGCTTTGGTGCGGAACCAGTCGAGGCCATCCAGGCGGTCCGCTATACGCACAATGCACCCAGCTGGCTAGGAGATACCCCTGCCGCCATGGGTCCGGCGGACGGCGCCTTTGACACAGCCGGCGAGCTGGCCGTGGCCGTCGTCGATACCACCGGCTGGGCACCGGGCCGCCATCTGTTGCTGGTCGAAGCACAGGATGCAGCGGGTGACTGGGGGCCGCCCACTGGCGTCTTTGTGGATATTGCCTTGCCCGGTGCTACAGCACCGCCCGTGTTGGTCACCGCAGACGATCCCGTTTGCCACCCCTTCTTCTTGCCAGTTGTCAGCCATGATGGAAGCGGGTGAGGCGCGGCGCCTCGATCTTGCTGAATGCTAGGATCTTCACGTGTTGGAACTGCTGACTACGTTGACCGGCGCCATGCTTGCTGCTATAGCAGTGCTCTATCTCCGCGGCTGGCTGCGGCTACGGCGACGCGGCGCGGGTTTTGCCTCGCTGGCACGCCTGGGCGTCTTCGGCTTCGCCACGCTCACCGTGGCCGGCGTCTTCCTGACTCCCATGAACTGGCTGAACCAGGACTATCTCTTTGTGCGCGTGGCCCAGTATGTATTCTTCTGCCTGCTCGCGGCGCCGGCTTTCTTCATTGCCTGCACGTTCGACGTCACACCATGGGGGCTCCCTAGCGCCGCGCGGCGCCGGTTCCGGCGTTGGACGCGCGAGCCTCACGGCATGCCACAGCTACTCCGCAGGGCGACCCAACCCTGGCTCACGGTGCTCTTCTTCCTATCCATTTTTGTGATCTGGAACGATGTGCGCGTGGTGGATTGGACGCTGGCGCATCCCGCTCTGCATATGGCGCTGCTCCTGGCCTTGGGCGCAGCAGCTATGTTGGTGTGGTGGCACATCGTGGGCACAGGACCGCGGCTACACACTGAGTTCTCGCCGTGGCTGGCGGCAGTTGCCCTGTTATTGATGGAGCTGACCAACATGGTGACCGGCGTCACCATTGCCTTCGCGCAGGAGCCGATCTACGCCCACTATGCGGCCGCGCTACAGGAAAGCGCACGCTGGCTCCCCCTGACTGCAGCCGACGATCAGGCGCTGGGTGGCGGTCTTCTGTGGGTGGTGGGTAGCGCCGTCTACGTCTCCAGTGTCGTACTGGTCCTAAATCGCCTCTTTGAGCGCCACCGCGCCGACCGGCCCGAACCTCTGCCCCAGTGGGATGACGACGAGCGCATGATCATGCCCGGCCTTGAGCATCGCCTGCGCAAATAGGACGGCGTCTCGAACCGTTACCCGGGCAGATGGGATGGCGTCCCATGCAAGCACACCCCTCTGCCTGACCGGCAGCTTTATCCCAGGTCGCTGGCTGTGATGCGCAAGTCGATGTCGTGCCGTGCCAGATCGGCGATAACCGCCTGATAGCAGCCCGGGGTTTGGCCCACGTGCTCGGGCGGGTGGATGCCCGGGGCCGAAAAGCCGCCGCAAGCGACCTGGCGCACCACCGCTGCACAGGTGTAGCCTGTGGTACGCGCCATCGAGGTCGTGCCGGTACTTACATCATAGTCGTCAAGCAGATCGTAGATGTAACGCAGTCGTTTGCCGTTTTTCCGGCCCTCCACGACAATCTGCATAACGGTCAGATCCTGTTCACCCTCCTGGAGCTGCCATTGGTCAAAGAGCAGCCGCGAGGTAAGGCGGATCGGGGCAATCGGCCGGCCATCGATCTCCACAGGCGCAGTGTCCAGGAACCCGCTCTCACGAAAGACGCGCATGAGCTCCGCGTGGCCAGGGTATCGCAGCGTCTTCTCCTTCATGAACGGGATCTCGGGCAAGGTGCGCGCCAGCGTGCGCAGACCGTCCGTGTTGAATGCTTCCAGGGTACCTACACCGGGCAAGTCCAATAGCTCTACATCCGAAAGGGCAGGCCGTACCACCTCACGGCCGTGTTCGATGTAACGCGCCGGGCGCGTGTATTCCTCCAACACGTCAATCGGTGAAAAGACCGCCTTGTATTCG
>JACFMY010000021.1:0-19006 GCA_019455155.1 Caldilineaceae bacterium | reverse complement strand
CCACCGACGTAGCAGACATAACGTTCAATCCGTTCGAGCTGCGACGCCAGATGACCCAGGACGATGTTGCTCAACCCGGGTGCGACGCCGCAATCCACAACGGCTGTGACACCGCGTTCCTGCGCCCGCGCGTCCAGGGAGAACGGATCTTCCGCGAAGAAGGAGATGTCCACCACATGCTTGCCGGCGTCGATGACCTTGCGCAATGTCGTGTAGCCCAGAAAGCCAGGCACGGCGCAGACAACGAGATCGGCGTCTCGCAGCAGCGCGCGGAAATCCATAAGCTCGCTCAGATTGGCGACCACCCCCCGGACGGGCGCGACCTTTTCCAGCCGCTCCAACGCCGCCTGGTTCAGATCGACGACGGTAACGGTGAACGTTTGGTCGGTAGCCAGCTCTCTGGCAATTGTGCCGCCGACCATGCCGGCGCCCAGTACAATGATCTTCATAGTGAGCCGAATCTAGCCAACTTCGGGCAGTAAATAGGCTGGAATCTTCTGGACGCGTTCCTGGATGCCGTCGTCGTATCGCACCTGCCATAGGGGGACCCAGGCCAGGGCTACGCTGTGCACATTCACATCGGTGCGCCGCGGCTTGAGCTCGTCCTCGGTGAGCGCGTCTTCGACCTGATCCCAGCGACGGGTGATTTCATCGATTTGCGCCTGGAGCTCCGTTTCAAGCGCCTGGATTTCTTCCGACAGCTTGGCAATCGCCGCTTTGCTTTCTTCCACGTCCATCTGCGCCCGGCTGGACTGGTCCCACTTGGACGCGGCGCTGGAGATGGAGCGCATGCTGCGGCGCCCCATGAACATGCCAAGCACGCTCTCGCCGATATTGATCCACTGTTGCGCCTGTTTGGACTGCGCCTTGGCTTGATCTTGCGCCAATTCCCGCTCTTCGCGTTCGCGTTTGTCGGCCAGCTGTTTCAGCTTCGTTTCGTATTTTTTGCGCAGCTCTTCTACTTCATCATCGCGGCGCTCGCGGGCCGCCTGCTGCAAGCGAATCTTGAAGTCGCGCTCACTCTCGTCGGGCCGCCGGACTACGCCCAGTTCGGGGTGGGCCTCAAGGCTCAGCCGTTGGTTGTAGTACAGCCAGTCGGTGAGGTCTTTTGCAGCCGCACGCAGGTCGCTGGCGCTGCTCATTCCTTCGGGTGGCGACGCGAAGTAGGGGCCTTCGCCAGCTGCCGGCGCGGCCGGCTGCCTGCCCAGGTCACGCTGGCGCAGCCGCAGCTCTTCTGCTGCGCCCCAGTCAAAGCCTTTTAGCGTGCCCGGCTCGCTGGCCAGCAACAGCAGATCCTGCTGCGTATCGATATCCCGTTTGCTGTCTACAAAGCGCACGGTGCCGAAGCCCAGTAGCCCCACGTCATAGCAGAGCTGAATCGCTTTGACATTGACCTGGGCGCCTGCACGGCTGCCTGCCAGCCGGACTGCGGTCCCATCATCTACGGCCAGGGGCAAATAGATCTGTTCCACATCTGGCGCCAGGACCGGCGGCGTGGCCACCAGACCGGGCGGAGCGGGGGCCGCGGCAGGGGCAGCCTGGATCGACTCGGCCGGCGCGGTGGCAGGCGCAGGCGCCGCGGCTGCCACAGATTCGGCTGGGACCGGCGCGACCCCGGCCGGCGGCGCGGGCGTAGTGGCGATCCCTCGCGCCGTGGTCAACGTACGTACCTGCGGCAGCGTCAATGGCCCGCGCAGATAGCTCATGGCCCAGCGCGTGTGAAAGACAACGGGCCGATCTTCATGAACGTTGTGCATAAGAAAGACGCGGCTGCCCAGCTGGGTGATCAGCCTATCGTAGTCCGTGGCCACACTCTGGCCTGCCTCGGAGAGCGCCCCTTTTAGGCCGGCCAGAACGCGTTCCTTGTCCCGTTCGGCCTGTAGCTTGCCAATGAACCAGGTGCCGGCATTGGTGAGCCCCTTGTAATCAATATCGACGGGATTCTGGGTTACCAGCACGACACCCAGGCCAAAGGCGCGGGCCTGCTTCAGCAATGTGAGCAGCGGCCGTTTCGAGGACGGCTCCGCGGTCGGCGGGAAGTAGCCAAACACCTCGTCGAAATAGAGCAGGGCGCGCAGGCTGGTGGTGCCGCTCTGCCGCCGCATCCAGGTAACCAGATTCTCCAACAGCAGCGTCACGATAAACATGCGCTCGCCGTCGCTGAGGTGGGCAATGTAGATGACGCTGTGGCGCGGCTTGCCTTCCGCTGTGAAGAAGAGGCGGTCCACATCCAATGGCTCACCCTGCAGCCAGACCTGGAATTTGGGCGATGCTAGCAGCGTGTTGAACGCCATGGCCAGCTCGAACCGATCCTTGGCAGGGTAGAAGGTATCCACCTCAAAGACGCCAAGCTGTTTCACCGGTGGATTCTGAATTGATTGAATCAGCTTGGCCAGGTCCAGATCTTCATTCTGTTGCCAGAAATACTCGAAGATGTTGGCCAGGAGGATCCCTTCGCGGCTACGCACGGGGTCCGCACTGATACCAGCCAGGCCCAGCAGGGCCGCTACGGTGCCGCTGATGCGTTCGCGGATCGCCTCAGCCTCGCGACTCCAGTCGAGACCGGGGGCGGCCAGACTGCCCATAATGTTGATGGGCACACCCATTTCCGAACCAGGCGTGAAGATTGTGTAGTCGACCGTTGCCTGCAAGTCACGGATGCGTTGGCCTGTGATGCCCCAATCTGCCAGCCCCTTGCTCCACGTCTCCGCGGTCGCTTGTGCATATTCTTCGACACTTTTGCCCTTCCGTGCCGCATCGTCCGCGTTGATCCACGGCTGGAAATCCTCAGGATGCAGATCCGGGAATTGGAGCAACAGGTTGGTAATATCGCCTTTGGGATCGATGAGCAAAGCCGGCACCTTGTCCAGGCCGGCTTCCTCCAACAGACCGACACACAAACCGGTCTTGCCACTGCCTGTCATGCCCACACACACGGCATGTGTCACCAAATCCCGGGCATCATAGTTCAACACGGTGCCGGTTTGCGCGCCGGCAGCCAGGTCATATTCCGCGCCGAGATAAAACGAGCCCAATTGTTCAGGTGGAGCCTGCATTACTGACCTCCATGGTCAAACTGAGGGGGAGAATGGTGGGGGAGAAGCTTGTGATCCAAGACGGGATGATCGGCTTGCCCGCCGCGGCATTCGTTCCAAATTGCCGCAGCGCCCACTCCCTCTCTCACCCCACGCCCGCTCAACGCACCAAAACCGCCTCGAGCTCCTCGTCCTCTATCTGTCGTCGCGGCTGGATAGCACGGCGCTTCAGGAGCTGCCGGGGCAGGCCCAAGATGCCTGCCAGCTGGCCGCGCAGACGCGCCTGGGCCGCCGCTCCCCGTATGTTCTGCAGCGCGTCCACCGTAATCCGTAGCTGGGCTGCCAGGATATGGCGCCAGTAGCGGCGCAGCAGGCTGCGGGGCATGTTCTTGGTTATGGTCCAGAGCGTATTGCGACCTACGTAGTAGCTGGCCAGGACGTCGCCGCCGCTGGCGCTCAGGTGATGGTAAACGCGCGCCTGGGGCGCCAGGACGGCCTGCCAGCCCAGCAGTCCGGCGCGGACGCCAAAGTCGACATCTTCTAGATACATCCAGAAATCGTCGTCGAAGCCACCCAATGCCTGCCACACGTCGCGGCGGTAGGCCGTCGCGCCGCCACAGCCGCTGAAGATGCGCGTCATCTGGTCATACTGGCCCCTGTCCACCTCCCATACACCCCGGTTGCGCGGAATTCCATCCACGCCAAGCATGTCGCCCGCTGTGTGGAGTGTATCGCGACGGTCGAAGAGCAGCATTTTGCTGGCGACGATCGCCGCCTGCGGGTTGGTGACAATGACCTTGACCAGTTCTTCCAACCACTGCGGCTCAGGTTCTGTGTCGTTGTTCAGCAGGACGACAAAGCGCCCGTGGGCGGCGTCCACTGCCGTGTTACAGGAACGAACAAAGCCCTCGTTCTGCCGGTTCGCCAGCAGCCGGATCTCCGGGTAGTCCCGCTCGACGAGCGCTACGGAAAGGTCGGTGCTGGCATCGTCGATGACGATGACCTCGAAATCGCGGAAGCTTTGGGCGCGTAGCGCGGTGAGTACGACCGGCAGGTGGCGCTCGCCGTTGAAGTTGGGTACGATGACGCTCAGGAAGGGCGCCGCAACCTCCTGTAGATCGGGATAACTGCGCTGTGGTCGCGGGTCAAACGCCTCAGGAGCCGCGCGAAAGCTATCCAGGTTCAGCGCGATACTGTGGCGCATCACCACGCGATTGTCTTCGCGCAGCTCGCTATAGGTCTCGTCCAGCGTGAGAGGGTTGACGTTCTGCACCTGATTATCATTCTCAGCCAGCCTGCGCTTCCCTTGCTCGATCTGCGCCTTGCGTCGCGCCGCCGGCTTATGCTGTTCGGACTTGGAGCCGTCCGGTTTCGGTTTCAATTCATCACTCATAAGAGACTCCGGTATTGGAGATTGGGGAGGGCCTGGGAAGAACCGCCATGACACCATGAACACCAAGAGCTTGTTCTGATCAAGTTCTTGGATTCAGCATGGATTCTTCCAGGTCACCGTTCATCTATCGTATGGTATGATGGCCTGCCATCACCACGCTCCAGGCCTCATACTCAACATGGTGAACATGGAGTCCATGGCGTCATGGTGGTTCCTTCACCTCTCCCCACTCATTTCCTCCCGCGCAAACTCTCGCCGGCAATAATCCTCTACTGCCTCCTGCCAGGGCCGGAGGGTGATCCCCAAGGCGGCAGCTGCCTGGTTGACGAGCACCGCGTGCAAGGGCGGCGTGGCAGGCCGTGGCCACTCGCGCGCGGGGATTGGGGTCACGGGGACATGGCCGCGTCCCGCGCACGCGAGCACATGGCACGCCAGATCATAGCGGCTGGTGTAGCCTTCGTTGACCAGGTGATAGATGCCGTACCGCCCGCTATCGACCAGCGCGACCAGGGCCGCCGCAACGTCGGGCGCATAGGTCGGATTGCCAAACTCGTCGTTGACCACACGGAGCGCGCCATGCCGGTCCGCGGCGCGCACGATTTTGGCTGGGAAATTATCGCCGCCTGGCCCGAAGAGCCAGGCAACCCGTACAATGTACAGACGATCCAGCAAGTGGCGTGCGGCCCGTTCTCCTGCCAGCTTGCTGCGGGCATAGACGCTTCGGGCCGACGGCTGGTCGTATTCACGGTAACAGCGGCCAGGCTCGCCGGAAAAGACTTCGTTGGTGCTGACTTGCACCAGCGCCGTGTGGCAGGCCGCACATCCCTCTGCCAGGTACTTCGGCCCCAGCATATTGGCGGCGTAGGCGCCGTCGGGGTCCGTTTCTGCACCGTCTACATTGGTCCAGGCCGCAGCGTTGATGACGACATCAGGCGCCAGCTGGGCTACTTCACCCGTGATCTGCGGCGAAATAATATCGTGCTCGGGCCGGTTCCAGAGGGTAAGGCGAATGTCTGGCCGGATCTCGAAGGCTTGCTGCAGCGCACGGCCCAGTTGGCCGCGGCCGCCGACAATCAATACATGCATCAACGTCCCTCCGCCCACTGGCTCGGATCATCCAATAGAGGCGACACCAACGGTACGAAGCGCACGCCGCCCATGCGTTTATAGCGAAAGCGGCTGTTTTGTTTTCGTACCAGCCATAGTTCCTGCTCGCCGAATTGCTCGCCGACAGGCAGAATCATGCGGCCACCTTCGGCTAGCTGCTCCCACAGCGGCTGCGGCACATGGGACGCCGCCGCCGAGACCACGATAGCGTCAAAGGGCGCGGCTTCAGGCCAACCTGCCGCCCCGTCTCCCACGCGTATATGGGGGCGGTAGCCAAGGCGGATGAGCCGAACGACCGCGTTGTCAGCCAGGGTGGCAAATCGCTCGACGCTGTACACTGTCGCTCCGCGCACCCCATCGGGTACGGCCGTCAGCTCGCAGATGATGGCCGTCTGGTAGCCTGAGCCCGTACCGATCTCCAGTACTTTTTCGCCTGGCTTCAGGTCCAATGCCTGCAACATGAGCGCCACGACAAACGGCTGGCTGATCGTCTGCCCTTCGCCTATGGGCAGCGGCACGTCCTGATGGGCATAGCGGCGCAGACTGTCGGCAACGAACGCCTCGCGTGAAACTTTGCCGAACGCTGCCCGCACCCGCGGGTCGCCAATCTCCGGCCAATACTCTGCCCAAGGAAATTCATCTTCATTCTGAGCGTTCTTCATGCTTAACCACCGGAGCAAGCGACGCCACATCTGTGCGATTGTACCATTGCCAGGGGGAAGGTGTGAAACGAGGAGGAGTAAGGGGGCTGATTGCGTCGATCAGGCCGTTTGACCTGGTCAAGTTGTCTCCACAAAGCGTCGCTGCAATCCTTGTGGGCCAGTAAACGACCTGATCACGCTGCGCTCATCTCAGCGCATAAGCTCATCCAAAACCAGTGCCGGCAACCGGTGGCGCAGCGGTGGGGCGTCGATGAAGCTGCAATGGGCACCCGTGGGGTGGATCTGTACGTCGAGCAGAGGATGGGGCGCCAGGGCGTAGATGTCCACGACCGGGATGACGGGATCATTTATGGCCGTGATGATGGTGGCGGGCACGGTGAGGTGCGCCAGCGCATCGCTGCGTACGGCATACGCGTCGAAATAGTCGTCGGCGCTGTGAAACGCTCCATTGCCCATGTGGCCATAGTGTTCAATGACCCAATCGGTCATCTCCCGCACACGGGCAATCTGGGCGAGCCCGTCGAAATTGAACAGATCCGGGTGAAGGGCCTGCTTGGCGCGCAGGGAGCGCAGCCAGTGACGGCGGAAGTAATGGCGCGTGGCTGGATGGCTATCCAGGGCGTCGGTGGCCCGGCCCGGATTCACCGCCGGGCAGACCGCAACGACTTTGCGCAGATTGGCAAAGGGCTGGCGCTGGCTGTGCCAGATGGCCAGGCGCAGGGCAAAGCTGCCCCCCATTGACGGCCCTACAATGAAGAAGTCCTTGTGGCCGGCCATCTGCGCGACCTGGCGCGTGGCAGCTGCAACTTCCTCGATCAGGGTGCCCAGGAAAAGTCCCCGGTTGAGCACGTACGGATTGACATGAATGCCCGGCCCGTGGTCGCGCATGTTCAGGCGAAATGTGTCATAGCCCGCCTTGACCAATGCCTCAGCCATTACCAGATTGTAGGTCGAGTGGCTACAGCCCTCCCAGCCGTGAAGTAGCAAAACCAGACCACGGCTCGGTTCCGGCCTGCGGCTGCGGTTGAAGTAGCCAAGCAGACGTACCGGGTGCTGCGTGTCTACGCCTGTATGGTCATAGCCCGCATCGATCAATACAGGCCGTTCATCGCTGGTGACGGTCACGTGCCGGGGCCGTACCATGGCCAACACCATTTGGGCTTCTGCCGAGCGCACCAACGGGTTCGGTTCGAAAGCATTTCGTGGTAAACGATGGTAGCTCATAGCCTGCATTATCGCCACGAAAAATGTCCCGCGCAAGTAGTCTGGCTTTCTAATTCAAAGGCGGCCAGGCTGCGGTGCTTTGCATGCCGTCGCGTTCATAGGCTACAATCGGCGCCTGTGAATGCCACATACGCACTGTTAATGCCGAGACGCGAGGAAGCTGCCCTATGCACGTTTCTGTGCTGTTCGTCTGTAGCGGCAATATCTGCCGTTCGCCCATGGCCGAGGCGATCTTTCGCCACAAAGTCCAGACCGCCGGCCTGCAAAGCCGCGTGCTTGTTGACAGCGCGGGCACCGGCAGCTGGCACGCCGGCGACCCTGCCCACCCCGGTACCCGGGCCGTCCTGCACACCCACGGCATCTCGAGCGACGGCCTGAAGGCACGGCGGGTTAGCCGCCATGATTTTCAGACGTTTGATTACCTGGTCGCCATGGATGGCGAGCATGAACACGATTTGACCCGTTGGGCCAGGGATTACGGGCTGCGCGGCCGTATTGTCCGCATGCTTGACTACGCCAGCCCCAGCGTTACCCAGGGGCGGCGCGATGTGCCTGACCCCTACTATACGGGCCAATTTGAGCTTGTCTTCACCCTGTTGGACTCGGCGACCAACGGCCTCCTGGCTGAGATTCAGGAGGCACTGCGCCAGATCGCATGAGATCAGCGCGCACGTTCAACTTTTACACAATTCTACTGGAAAACAATTAACTGATAGCTATGAAAATTGCCGTCCCCTACATATCAACCTGGTTAGGAGGCACTGGTGGCATCGATCCTGATTGAGCATGCCGATCTGCTGTTGACGATGGATGCGACGCGACGCGAGGTGCGCGACGGCGCGGTCCTGACAGATGGCCCGGCCATAGTCTGGGTTGGGCCCACCACGGAACTGCCGGCCGATCTCCGGGCACGCGCCACGCAGGTGATCGACGCCCGCGGTCGCCTGGTCATGCCCGGCATGGTGAACACGCATCACCATTTCTACCAGACCTTGACGCGTGCCATTCCCGCTGCCCAGGATGCCGTACTCTTTGACTGGCTAAAGACCCTCTATCCCATTTGGGCCGAGCTGACGCCGGACGACGTGTATGTGAGCACGCAGCTGGCCCTGACTGAGCTTCTGCTCTCTGGCTGTACCACAGCCAGCGATCACCATTATCTATGGCCCAACGGCGCGCGCCTGGATGACCAGTTTGCCGCCGCAGAAACGGTCGGTGTGCGCTTCCATGGCGCGCGCGGCAGCATGAGCCTGGGCGAGAGCAAGGGCGGCTTGCCGCCGGATCGGGTGACAGAGGATGAAGAAAGCATCCTCCGCGACTGCCGCCGCGTGGTTGAAGCCTATCATGACCCCGCGCGCTTTTCCCTACACCGGGTGGTGCTGGCGCCGTGTAGCCCCTTCAGTGTCAGCCAGGACCTCATGCGCGAGAGCGCGAAGCTGGCGCGCACTTTTGGCCCCGCTATGGATGTTCACCTGCACACCCATCTGGCCGAGACCCAAGATGAGGAAGAATTCTGCCTGGCCAACTTCGGCTACCGGCCGGGCGCGTATGCCGAGCATCTGGGGTGGACCGGCGACGACGTCTGGCATGCACATTGCGTCCATCTGAACGCCCACGAAGTGGAACGCTTCGCCCGCACCGCTACGGGTGTGGCCCACTGCCCCAGCAGCAACATGCGGCTGGCTAGCGGCATCGCGCCGGTCCGTGCCATGCGCGATGCAGGCGTATCTGTGGGCCTGGGTGTAGACGGCAGCGCTTCCAACGACAGCAGCCACATGCTGGCCGAAGCGCGCCAGGCCCTGCTGTTGCAGCGCGTGCTTGGCAATCCGCGTGCCATGACGGCGCGGGAAGCGCTGGAGATTGCGACCTTGGGGGGCGCCAGGGTGCTGGGCCGCGACGACATTGGCGCCCTCGAGCCGGGGCTGGCCGCGGACCTCGTCGCATTCGATCTTGGCGCCCTTGGTTATGCCGGCGGCGCCGTCCACGATCCCGTTGCGGCCCTGGTCTTCTGCCATCCCCAGCACGTGGACCTTGCCGTCGTCAACGGCCGTGTGCTGGTTCAAGATGGCGTACCGAACTTTACCGACCTTGGCGCCCTGGTGGAGCGTCATAATCGAGCTGCCCGCGCCCTGCTCGTGCGCGCCGGCAAAGCATAGACGGCATTCAGCAGAGCTCGATGACCTTCTGCTCTGTGATGCTGCAAATCGCACTGTATCTACCTTGCCAGGTCGCAAAGCTGTGACGGCACGCGGTTGACGCCTCCGTCTCCTTTGTGGCCCAAAACCGACCAAGCGAGAATCGAATCCCTACCTGGAATCGAGGCCGCGCCGCTGTTCGTCCAGCCGTTTCTCCAGCTGTTGGATCCGCGCGCCCTGCGTCACAATGAGCTCGGCCAGAAAGCCGACCAGAAAGAGCAGGACGCTGATGATGGCCAGCACGCCGGCCGCAATAAAGACAGGCCGCTGCTGCGTCTCCGTGAAAACATAGAGCAGGAGTAGATACAGAAACACAGCAAGGCTGGTCAGGATGCCCAATATGCCGAGACCGCCAAAGAAGCGCATGGGCGCCTCACTGAAGGTAAGCAGGAACTTGAGCACCAGCACATCCAGGAAGCTCTTGGGAATGCGCTCCCAGCCAAATTTGCTGCTTCCGGCCGGCCGCGGCTGGTAAAAGGTCGGAACCTCGCCAATCGAAAAGCCGTTGTGAGCCGCAATCATAAGCAGGAAACGGTGCCAGTCGCTGCGTAGGGGAGGAAAGCTATCCACAACCTCCCGGCGCATGGCCTTGATCCAGTTTCCATCGTGGACACGGACACCGGCCATGGTCTGCATGACAAAGTTATAGAGCTTGCTGGCCATGACCTTGCCATCCTTGCGTCCTTGTCGCCACCCCGCAGCCACATCCAGGTCATGCGCCTCCAGGTGGCGCACCAACGCTGGCACGTCTACCAGTGGATCCGACTCCATGTCGGCGGGCATCAGGATCACAATATCGCCGCGGCTGGCAGCAAACATCTTCTCCAGGCCGGCTGTCATGCCGTGCCCACGACGGTGTGTGAAGACGCGCAGCTCCGAATAGCGCGTCTGCAATTCCGCCAGCACGCGCCCGGTGCCGTCGGTGCTACCATCGTTTACCACCAAAACTTCTCCGGCGCGTTGGAGCAGTGCAATGGCCTGGAAGGACCGTTCTACCACTTGGGCAAGTGTCGCCTCTTCGTTGCGCGCGGGCACGACGACACTGATTGTGGCCCCGGCGCCAACGGGGCCGGTTGCTGGCGCAGTCTCCGGGACTGGCTCTGCGACTGCAGGATCCGGTTGCGCGGTGTGCGTGCCCTCTACCACGAGCCATCATCCTTCCAAAAACAGGCGAATCTGCTCAACAACATAGTCCTGTTGCGCGTCGGTCATCTCAGGGAACAGGGGCAGGCTCAGACACGTATCGGCTACAGCCTCCGTCACCGGCAGCTCGCCGCGTCGATAGCCTAGGTCGGTATAGGCCGGCTGCAGGTGGAGGGGCACCGGGTAGTGCACGCCGACCCCGATTCCGCGCTCCTGCAGAAATGTCTGCAGCGCCTCCCGCTGGGGTGTCCGGATCACGTAGAGATGCCAGGCTGGATTGGCCCGGGCATCCACGTAGGGTGTCTCCAGTTCAAGAGACGCCAGCTGCTCGGTGTAGCGCGCCGCCAATCTGCGGCGTGCGGCTGTCCAGCGCTGCAAATGGCGGAGCTTGGCAAGCAGCACCGCCGCCTGAAGAGTGTCCATGCGTTCGCCAAACCCCTTCATTTCGTGCAGATACTTGGAGTGGCGGCCATGATTCCGCAGCAGACGCACCTGCTCAGCCAGCCTCGCGTCAGCCGTGGTGACCGCGCCGGCGTCGCCATATGCACCCAGATTCTTGCCTGGATAGAAGCTGAAACAGGCCGCATCACCCAGCGTGCCCGCACAGTGCCCGTTCCACGTGGCGCCGTGGGCTTGGGCTGCATCTTCCACAACCAGCAGGCCGTGTGTCTTGGCGATGGCGTTGATCCGGTCCATGTCCGCGGGTTGGCCATAGATATGTACTGGTAGGATCGCCCGCGTCGCTGGCGTAACGGCCGCGGCGACCGCGTCGGGATCCAGATTGTAGGTGCGTGGGTCGATGTCAACAAAGACGGGACGCGCGCCCACCGCGCTGATCGCTTCGGCGGTCGCAATGAACGTATGGGCGGCGGTAATGACTTCGTGGTCGGGACCGACACCCCCGGCGCGCAGCACGAGCTCCAGCGCGGCGGTGCCGCTGGCCACGCCCACACAATAGGGCGACCCACAGAACGTGGCGAACGCCTCCTCAAAGCTGCGCACCTCCGGACCCATGATAAAGGCCGTGCTGCCGATTACTTGTTGAATAGCAGTGTCGATATCCTGTTGAATCGCCGCATATTGGGCCTTCAGATCGACCAGCGGAATCTTTTGTGCCATAACAGATCTGGTTCCGATCAAAATAAAAACTGAGCGCTCTCGCTCAGCCCTTTTTGGGTGCGCCAAACAAAAGCCGGGCGCCGTGTACTCTGGATTCGCTTACATGGTGGGCATTATATGCCACGCAGACGGGAGGGGGCAAAAAGCGACGTGTAGACCGCCAGGTGGGGCGTGCTCTGGTGCGTGCGTTCCAGCGTGTAACCGGCCAGCCGGTCTACTCGGGCCAGCGGGCCAGAAAGGAGCCGCTCAGATCCCGCCGCGCCAGGTCGAGTAGCTGCCCGACGCGCGCAACCTCTTGCTTGATCTCGGGAGACGCGGCCGGGTCGCACAGCCGCTCGAGTGCCTTCAGGGCCGCATAGTCCCGTTCCAGCCGTTCTACTTCTTCCGCGAAGTTGTGGCTTTCCCGTTGGTGCCCCACGCGGAGCAGCTCTTCGAAGCTTTCGTCTTCCAGCGTAAATTCGTTCATGCGCTGCAGCCGGCTCCATTCCTGGAGCAACCAGCGGCGCAGGAACTCGTTGCCGATCGCCCACTGGCCGTAGACCTGCCGCAGGTGGCCCAGCTTGTCCATCCCCCAAAGGAATGTGCGGATGCGTTTGGGACTTTCGTCCGCCAGCGCGACCAGCAGCTCTTGCTCCGTCATGATCGTTTCGCGCGCGATCGTTAACAGCAGCCGGCGCTCAAGTTTGGTCAGATGTTGAAAGTCGATGAGAAAGAAACCGGCCAGCAGATGATCCGGCTCCAGGTCCTCGTCGTCCGGTGGGCGCAACATAGGATGGCCGGCGCGGTCGGGAATACATAGGCGCTGGCACAGGAACTGGATCAGATAGGGATGCCGGTTTGTGTGCAGCAGCACATCCTCGAGAACCACGGGATCCACCGTGACATGGGGTTCTGTCTGGCTTTGCCTGATCAGGCTGATGGCGGACTCCACGTCCAGGCTCCACAGGTTGACCATATTGAAGCCAAACAGGAATGGACTCGTATCCCAGCTCCCCGTTACGTCGTTGAGCTGGGCGAGGAGCTTGGTGGAAGCCATCACAGTCTTCTGAATTGGATCCTGCAGCGTACGGCGCAGCCGCGCCAGCCACGCGGGCTCGTTGTGGGCCACGCCGATCAGAACCTCTGCCTCATCGATGAGTAATAGCAGCCGCTTACCCCGGTTGGCAAGCTCCCGGCTCAGGCGGCGGAGCAGCACAAGGGCATCGAGCCCTTCGTAGCTCTCGACCTCGATGCCCAGCTGGGCAAAGCGAGGCGTCACGTCTTCCAACGACATGTAGAGCTCGGTGGAAAGATCGCCGCTGTTCTCGCAACCTTGCATGTCCCAAAAGAGGGGCACCAGCTCCTGGTGCGCTCCGTCGGCCAGGAACTCTAGCTGGCGCAATAAAGAGGTCTTGCCCATACGACGCGCGCCCACCACCCAGGTGGCAGCGTCTTCTGTATTGAGGAGGTAGACGAACAGACGGTGGCGGCCATAGTAGTGGCGGTCACTGACCCACCGTCCGACGATGTAAGGAATTCGCATTGGCCCTCTCGCAATCCCAGTTGCTAAGATGCGAATTGTCGGACTGATTGAATTCGGTTCACGTATCAAGCAACGTTAAGATCTGCCGTTATGTTGTGCATTTCTGCCGCAGGACCAGAGGTAGCTGTGCTACTGGCTGTTTCCTGAAACGTCTCCTGAATCTGGGCGTGGGCAGCCAGCACGTCGACCATGGTGATGCGGCGACGCTTCTCCTTCAACATGTGCGTTACAGCTTCCAGTGCGTATTGTTGCAGCCGGTAGGGGCGTCCGTCACTGTTGTCGAGAATGAACTCCAATGCATCCGGTTCATACATGTAATAGCCACGCACCGGCTCGACGATCAGGTCGACCGCGTCCTGGCGCGTAAACGGCTGCATAGCGATCTCGTTGAACAGATTGAACCAGGGGCTCTCGATACGGTCCCACTCCTTGCTGATCTCAATGCCAGCCACCACGGCGCCAACAGTAGCTGCGAAGTCACGCATAAAGATCCGGCGCAGCTGCTGTTGGTAGATGTGGTTGAACTGGCTCAACGTATCCATCTCATCCATGAGCAAGATCAGGCGCAGCTGGCGATCACCGATGTACTCAGCACCGTGTGCCTCCAGTACCTGGATCACAGTGCGCAGATCCCGGCTGAACTCACGGTCGGTGTACTCGCGATCCTGCAAGCTCGAGCAATGGAGCGATTCGAGCCGCGCGTGTGCGCTTTCGTCCAACGCCTCCATTTCACTGACTGTATGGGCGATTTCTTCCATCATAAGGTGGAAAAGACGCGATTCTGAGGTTCCCTCCAGGTCAATAAAGACCGGCACAAACCAGTACTCAGCGTCTCTCACCTGGCGCAGCGCGTTTCCCAACTGGTAGAGCAGCGTGGTCTTGCCGATACGCCGCTCGCCGTGGATCATGATGCTGTTGTTGTGGAGCGTCGACACGATACGCTGTAGGAGATCTTGACGGCCGAAGAACATATCCTCCTTGCGCACAGGCTCGCCGCTAATGTACGGGTTGTACCCGCGTTGAATCGCGTCGCTGACTCGCCGCCGGTGGAGGATGATCTCGTAGCTAACATAGCCAAAACCAAAGAACGCCAACGATCCGAAGAGCACCAGCAGCTGGAAGATCCGCACCTCGACCTCACCCAGAAGAGGCAGGTTGATGGAGGCCGGTTTGGGAACGACAGTGATCAGCTGTGTGGCAGGCTGGGAGTAGTTGAAAGCCTGGTCGCGCACCATGAACTCGATCGTGTATTCGCCAATCTGGCCGAATTCATATTCCAGCGGACCGTTGGGCGCTTCGCGCCATGGCGTTACCTGCCCGTCTTGGCCCACACGATAGAGCACACTCAGCTTGTTGGGCTGGGTCTGTAGATCGCCATAAGAAAAGTTGAAGATCGCCGGTGTATTGGCGCGTACCTGCCAGCTGTCGGACCTGGGCGAGGCGCCCAGGCTGCTTACCTCGAGCATTTTTATCCACGGAGGACTGTGCTCAGGGCTGTAACGGGAGATGCCTTTTTCGCCGCCAAACCAATAACTCCCATCTGGATCGGCCAGGATCGTACGCACCGCGCCGTTCCTGGGCATCAAAGGTGCTCCAGCTGATGTTGTCGAGACGCGACAACCCGGTCTCGCTGCCAACCCAAATCGAGCCATCTTTACCGTCGAGCAACAGGGCGAAAATGCGATCGCCGGCCAGGCGGTAACTGTTCTCCACAAACTCAAACGCTTCACCGTCGGAACGGTAGACCCCATAGCCCTGCAGGGCCAGCAACATGTGCCCTGGCTGGCGCAGGTCGGGATACAGTGCTGTGACCGGAGCATTGCCCGGCCTTCCCTCGCTTGCCGTTAAGTCATACCAGCTGCCTGTTACGGCACGCAGCCATAGCTCGCCGTTGGCTGCTGCAACCCACAGGCGCCCAGTGGAGTCGTAGGCCAGCGCGATGATAGCGCGCCCGTCGGTAATGGGCTCCACGGCAACGCGCCCGTCTGCGAAATCATAGCGCAAGACGCCCTTTGCTGTTCCAACCCAAAGGCCCAGGTCATCTACCTCGATGTCTCGCATGGGCTCCGCAAGCAATGCTGACTCCATTGCCAACGATTGCCACTGCCTATCAGAGAAGCGTGCCAGACCCTCGCGCGTGGCGGCCCAAATCTGCCCTGTGGCATCTTCCGCAAGTGCATTGACGAATTCACTCGGGAGGCCGGCAGGTTCCGGATAGTATAAGATGGGCCGGCTATGCAACTCGGCGCGGTACTGCACGCCCTCGCCAGCCGTGGCGATCCAGAGTCCGCCGATGCGATCCAGCAGTACATCGTTCACAGGGGGCGCATCCAGGCGGTCCTCGATGCCCAACCATGCCCAGGGCTGGTAGCGAAAGACGCCAACCGAAGTGGCGAACCACACGCTGCCGTCCTGATCAACCACGACATCACGCACGTTGTTGGTGGTCAGCCCACCCTGGGCGGCGCTGCCCCAATTGCGGGCGCTGACAATGTCACGCCCCGACAACATGAATTGGACTGCCCCGCCGTTACTGGCCCCGACCCAGATGCTATCGTTGGGTATGCCGGTGATGGCGGTAACCGAAAGCCCGGAAAGTTCGCTCATAAACGGCTGGTAGATTTGGGCGGTACCCGCGTCAGGCATGTAGTCAACGATCATACCGCCCATCCCCAACCAGAGGCGGCCAGGCTCGGCCTCCCAGACAGACCTCACGACGCCATCGATTACCGCGCCGCTTTCATTGACTACCACCGCGTGCCGGCCATGCTCGCCATCGGCGCTTAACCACCACAAGCCCCGCTCGCTACCCAGCCAGACGCCGTCGTCGACGACGGCAAGATCATAGACCGCGGCGTTACCCAACAGGGGCACCGCGCGCACGACGTTGTCGCTGGCAATAATGAGCATACCCCGTTCTGTTGCAACCCAGAGCGTGCCCGCCACTTCGGCGAGCGCATGAACTCGTGTGTTGATCTGGGTGTACTTGGTCCACCGCTGGCCATCCCAACGTATGACCAAACCAGAATCGGTCGCCGCCCAGATGGCACCTTCTGTGTTGCTGGTAGCGAAGTCGACAACCTTACCCAGCGGAATTGGCTCCACTGGGTCGTGGCCGCCGGACACAGCAGTACTGTAGGCGTGCCAGCGCCCATCGTAGCTGCTGATGCCGGCAGCCGTGCCAAACCAGATGGTGGCGCCGTCCGCAAATACCGCATAGACATCATTGGACGGCAAGCCGTCCTGTTGCCGAAAGACGACCCATTGGCGGTCGGGGATCAACTGTGCGAGGGCAGATGAAGAGAACAGGAGGACAAGTAGTGCGACCAACGGTAACAGGCACCGTCTGCGCGCGATGCGTAAGATATGGAGTGAAGCCGGCAACAGGCAACGACGAAGCAGCTGTGAATGTTGCATAAGGTGGCTCCCGGATCACCGGTGGCCGTAGCGGTGGTTACGGCACTCCGAGTCCCGGCGGACTATGCTTCCGGCTGCGCCAGTCGCTCCGCCCATATAGTTGACTCGCACGATGATTCCTTACAAGCCTTAACAACTCCAGTTGAAAGATTATATGTCGATCTGCGACATTTCTTTTTCATGTTAACATATTATACGGTTGCCACTGATTATTGTCAACGGGGAATTAAGGTTGATCGTAAGGTTGATCGACAGCTACCTTACGGCGCTTTTGGCCCTTTTTACTCCTGTAGAAGCGGAAATTGCCGCACCAACGTCCACTAAATCTCATCTAAAATAAGGACATAACATTAGAAAAATAGAGCAAAAGACGTAGGCAAAAAGGCAACATCAAGCAATTACCCTTTAGGATGGATTGGAGTACGCTTTGTGCGAACACAGCATGTGAATAAAGATTGCCGCAGCACTGCCCAGAAAGACCGCCGTTTCTGGGGGCGCATAACCTGTCTCTTGTTGGTCGTCGCAGTTCGTCATCGAGGAGTGACCAATGCCCCGCATGTTAGATCCCCAATCTACTAAACACCTGTCGTGGTATCCGCGCTGGGGGCAGGCCACGGCCAGCCTGATCTGTGCGGCCCTGATCGTTATCGCCGGTCTTCTTGGACCCGTCCAGCCGGCGTCAGCGCCACACTGGGCGCCCACCTCTGGTGTTAACGCAAGCTTTGGCTGCTATGGGGTCTATCATATGGTGCGGGCCGGACAGACAATTTACTCCATCGCTGCCTGGTATGGCACGACCGCTTACCGTATTGCCCGTTGCAACGGTCTTGCCTCCTACACGGTCTATGTCGGCCAGACATTGATGGTGCCTACATACCAGCCATACTGGCGCGGCTCGAATACACCTTCATACTGGCCATCCAACCACTGATGCCGTGGGATCGCCCCCGCGCACCCTTGTCACGCTCCAGCAACAGAGTCAGGATGCCCTGGCGGCCATTGCCGGCAGCGCCACTTTGCTCCCATCTTCGTCCAGACTGCGTTGGCCCGCGGCCAACACCTGTAGCACCCGCAGTCCACTCTCTCCATCGGTCAATGGTTTCTGCCCGCTGCGCACACAGCTTATGAAGTGCGCACACTCCTCCTGCAGGGGCTCGCGCATATCGATACGCGGGATCAAGATGTCGCCGCTGTGCAGCTTGTATTGGAAGTCCCCGTAGGTCACATCTCCCTTGCGAAACGCACCCTTGTCATACACGCGGACTTTGCCTTCCGTGCTCACGTCATCGTAGACAATCATGCGTTTGCTCCCCACTACCGTCATCTCTCGCGTCTTGCTCGGGTCTAGCCAGCTGGCATGCACATGGCAGAGCACGTTGTTAGGAAAATGTAGGGTCAGAAAGACGACATCCTCTACACGGCCATTGAGGCAGCTAGCCCCCTGACAACGGACCGCCTCTGGCATCTGCGCCAACAAGTAGAGGGCAATGGAGATATCATGAGGTGCAATACTCCACAACGCATTTACGTCGCTTTGGACGCGGCCTAGATTGACGCGCCGGCTATAAATGTAGTAGATATCGCCCAGATCCCCGCGGTTGATGGATTCTTTGATGTAGCGGACAGCCGGGTTGTACTCGAAGACATGCCCAACCATAAGGGTAAGCCCCAACCGGTCCGCCAGCGTCACAAGCTCCTGGCCTTCGGCCAGATCCATCGTAAGCGGCTTTTCCACGAAAACATGTTTCCCAGCCAACAACGCGGCTTTGGCCAGGGTGTAGTGACTGCGCGCCGGCGTCGCAATGGCAATTGCGTCGATGGCCGGATCAGCCAGCACCGGCTCCATGCTTTCTGCAGTCTGGCAGCTGTAGAGATGACGGGCTTTCTCCAGCGCACGCTGGTCCGCGTCCACCACGTAGGCCAGCTCAGCGTCCTGCAGCTGGTGAAAATTGCGCGCCAGGTTGGGGCCCCAGTAGCCGAAGCCTACGAGTGCAACCGCGATCTTTTGCTTGTCCATTTATGCTTTTGCCTCAATTCTGCTCTGTTCTGGTAACTTCAACCGTGCGGATACCACCGTAAACCTGCGCCGCATCGACCGGGCTGCCCACTGACACCGAGGCTGGCGTGAGCAAACTCATGGCTTCAACCGCGGTGGCCGGCGCCGCACCGGCAACCCCCACAAACGCGTG
>JACFMY010000611.1 GCA_019455155.1 Caldilineaceae bacterium | reverse complement strand
AAGCCATGGCGGCAAAAGTTGCGTCATTGCGCTGATAGCGGACATAAGCTCCGAGCGTGGTTCCAAAAGGTCGTCCTCGAAGTCGCTTACATGGCGGGCCGCCCCAGACACCTTCATGCCGAACGCACCGGCCGCGAACATGGGCATAAAAAACCTCAAGCTCACCCCGTCACGTTCATTGAGCGGCGAAACAGCACCAGACTGGCCGCGAAGAAGGCGGCGCCGAGACTGATCATCAGCGCAAGCTGCATCCAGACCGCCGCCAATCCGGCACCACGGAAGGCAACCGCCTTAGCGAAGGCGAGGAAGTGGCGCGAAGGCAGCAGCATGGTCAGGCGCCGCACGGCGTCGGGCTGGCTCTCGATGGCGCTGAAGCCGCCTGACAGCATGATGATGGGGATGATGGTCATCACGATCAGGAGCGCAAACTGCGCCATGGAACGCGCCAGCGTGCCAAGCAGCATCCCGATTGCCGCCGCTGCCCACAGATAGACCGCCGCCCCCATGACCAGAAGTGGCATCGACCCCGCCACCGGCACGCCGAGGATGCCCTGCACCACCACCAGCAGCGAGCCGACAAAGGCCACCAATACGATAAGCATCACCGCCAGCACCTTGGACAGTGCCACCTCGACCGGCGAGAGCGGCATCACCATCAGATGCTCGATGGTGCCGTGCTCACGCTCGCGTAGCATTGCGGCACCGGTCAGGACGATGGTCAGCAACGACAGCTGATTGAGCAGCGATGAAAGCGTCTTGAACCAGATCGGATTGCCGTTTGGGTTGAAGGCGCGGCGCAGTTCAAGATTCAGATCAGGTACGGGCGCGTCGGATCGGCCGGTCAGAAAGACGCGCGATTCGTCAGCTACGATATTGCGAAGGTAATCGCTGCCAAGCTGCGCCTGCGAGACGGCGGTTGCGTCCGCCAGCAACTGCGCCACCGGCGCGCGGCCCGCGATGGCGTCAGAACCGAAATCGGGCGGGAAATTCAGCGTGAACATCACGTCGCCCCGGTCCATCGCCGCCGCCGCCTGATTGGCGGTCATGTAGAGGGGGGTCTGGAACCAGGGCGGCATCAGGGCACCGGCAATCTGGCGGCTGAGTGGCGAGTTGTCCTCGTCAACAATGGCAATGGAGGCATTGTGCACGGTGTCGCCCGCGCCGCGCGCCTCCATCATCACCGCGAAAAAGAACGACCACAGGATCAGCCCCACCATGACCGGATCGCCGAGAGTGCTCTTGATCTCTTTGCCGATTAGCCAGAAGATGTTGAGGATGGCGCGCATCTTACCGCTCCTGCTTGCGCAGCAACAGGATGGCGATGGCGGTGAACGCTGGTCCGAACAGCGCCAGTCGCCACAGCGCATCGCCAAGGTCGGCAAGGCTCATACCCTTGGTGAAGCTGCCGACACTGACCATCATGTACCATGTGGTCGGCCATAGGTAACCGATGGTCTGTGCCGGCCCTTCAAGCGAAGAGACTGGCACCATCATGCCCGAGAACTGCATCGTTGGCATGACCGACAGAACTGCCGCAGCGAAGGCTGCCGTCACCTGTGTGCCCGCGATCATCGAGATCATCAGTCCCCAGCCGGTCGCCGCCAGCGCATAGACCAGTGTGGCCAGGACCAGCACCATTGGACTGCCTTTCAGCGGCACCCCCAGCACCACCACCACGAGCACAGTCAGAATGGCAAAGTTCATCAGCGTGATACCGACATAGACCAGTTGCTTGCCGATCAGGAACTCGGCCCTCCCGGTCGGCGTGACATAGAAATTGGTGATGGTGCCGATTTCCTTTTCCCGTGCCACGCTGACCGCCATCAGGATCGCCGGAAACAGCAAGAGCAGCATCGGTGGGATGGTCGGGCCGATGGCCGGCAAGCTCTCCATCGCCGGGTTGTAGCGAAAGCGCGGCTCCATCTGCACGGCTGGCGTCACCAAGGCCGGGCCTGTCGGCAATGCTGCTCCCGCCATCTGGTTGGCGCCGGTCACATAGCTTTCCACGGTGCCCGCACGGCTGGTGTCGGTGCCGTCGATGGTGGCGGCAATGCTGGTCCCATGGCCTGCACGCAGGTTGGCGCCGAAGTCGGGTGGGATCTCGACCGCCAGTGTTAGCTCGCCGCTGGCAAGGCGCTCGCGCAGCGCGTCCACGTCCTGCAGATCGGCATGGCGAACAAACCAGTTCGAATCCTCGAAGGCTGACAGCCATGCGCGACTTTCCGGGCTACGGTCATGGTCCAGCACCGCGAAGGGGATGTCGCGCACGTCCTGCGAGATGCCGAAGGACATGATCAGCAGCAACACCGCACTGCCCAGAAAGGCGAAAACCAGCCGCACCGGATCGCGGCGCACCTGCATTGCCTCGCGCGCGGTATAGGCCAGCATCCGGCTGAGGCTGAAGCCGGTGGCATCGACAGGCGGGGCCGGCTCGCTTGCCAGCCCCTCGGCCACCGGCGCCTCGGGCGGGATGGCAGTGGAAATATAGTGGATGAAGGCTTGTTCCAGATCGGCTGTGCTGCTTTGTGCGACGATGCCCTGCGGCGTGTCAGTGATCAGGACACGGCCGGCATGCATCAGTGACATGCGGTCACAACGCAGCGCCTCATCCATGAAATGGGTTGAAATGAAGATCGTCACCCGGTCCTTGCGCGACAGCTCCATCAGCAATTGCCAGAAATCATCGCGGGCCTGCGGATCCACGCCCGAAGTCGGCTCGTCCAGGATCAGAATTTCCGGTGAATGGATGACGGCAACTGCCAGCGACAGCCGTTGCCGCAGCCCCAGCGGCAAGCTGCCCGCAGGCTGGTCAAGGTAATCCGTCAGACCGAAGCGGGCGACCAGATCATCAATGCGGGTGCGCGCCAGTTCGCGGGGCAGATGGAACAGTCGCGCGTGCAGGACCAGATTCTCGCGCACGCTGAGTTCGCCATAAAGCGAAAACGCCTGTGTCATGAAACCGACGCGGGCGCGGGCATCCATGCCCTGCTCGGCGATGGGGCGGCCGAAGATCCAGGCCTTGCCCTCGCTGGGTTGCAAGAGGCCGGTCAGCATCTTCATGGTCGTGGTCTTGCCGCAACCGTTCGAGCC
>JACFMY010000610.1 GCA_019455155.1 Caldilineaceae bacterium | reverse complement strand
AGAGATTGCGCGGCGTTAGAAAAACTGGCGACAGCAGACTGCCAAGCAGCGCCAACACCAGAAGCAGCAGCACTGGGAAGAGCACTGAAACGAAGGGCTGCATGCGCTGCAGCGAGAATATTCTAGGCCCGGACTGTTCTTTCGCAATCACCGACACGAGGCCCTCACCGAACTCTTAGTTAGTAGAACCGATCGATGGATCATCCGCCCCACCCGGCGTCGCCAGGGTTCTCTATCAGAGGCACAACCAAAGTTAGCAGCCGCATGAATGGCGGATGAGCAGAGTAGAGTCAACCGTATGTACCGTGTTCGTTACCGCGCGGCCTTCAAGCCGCTCCAAGAGCAGCGCCATGGCCTTCGTACCCATCTCTTCGACAGGTTGGCGCACGGTGGACAGGGGACTCGTGACCACCTCCATCCAGGGAGCATCGTCGTAGCCGAAGAGAGCCAAATCAGTAGGGATTCTGCGTCCCAGCTGGTTGGCGGCATGCACCACACCCAAAGCTGCCGACTGGCTGGTGGTGAACACTGCGTCTAGCCCACCGCCGGCCAGGAGATCCAGCGCAAGCGAACCGGCGTTTTGACCTACGAAGTCAGCCACGCGAATCAACGACGGATCATAGATGCCTTGCTGCTGCAGGGCCCGTTCATAGCCGCGCACCCGGTCAGACGTATTCGATCCCAACAGCGGAATCGTCACTAGCCCAACGCGCTGATGACCGTCGTCTATGAGGTGCGTCACGGCTTGGTAGGAAATCTCCTCGTTGTTCGTCACCACGCATTCCAGACCCTCCACGGTGCGCTCGAGCACGACGAGGGCCACGTTCTGCGCCGCCTTGCGGATATGCTCGAAATCCGACAACGCTGGGGTGATGATAATCCCATCCACACGTTTGGAAATGAGGCTGTGGAGAGAGGTCTTCTCCATCTCCACATCTTCATCCGTTACAACGAGCAGGACATCCAGACCGGCGTCCTGAGCAATGGCTTGCGTGGTACGCACCAACACAGGCCAGATCGGGCTAGTCACGTTCGTGTACACCATGCCGATGGTGCGCGTCTCCTGCCGCTTGAGGCTGCGCGCGATCAGGTTTGGCCGGTAATCCAAGTCACGGATTGCCACTAGCACACGACGTTGCAGTTCCGAGCTGACAAACTTGTTCTTGTTGATGACGGCGGATACGGTAGCTGTAGAGACGCCGGCGCGTCTAGCCACGTCGTGCATCGTGATTCGTCTGGCCATAGTATGTGGAATGAGAATTGGGGGGCAGAATCTTTCCAAACGAGCGAAACGTTCAGCTAAACGTTTAACTCACACAGTAGCACAACGGGTACCCCTTGTCAATGCACTGCTAGCTGACGTCTCAACGCTGTCCAACCTCATACATACGGATTTGACCTGCGTCTATCGAAGCCTGCTTGTGGGAGTCGAAATTGCAGCCAGGACCAAGCCGCATGACGGGCGATCCATGGCAACCCGTGCGTTAATATGATATGCTGGATACCATACATACAGTCCACGGCCTATATTAATTGAATCCGGGCTCAACCTTGCCACATTGAATAATGGGCAAATCCGTCGCCTGGCTCCGTGCCTTGAAAGGCAAACAAGGCCTGAATGACCAGCACGCGGCGCTTATGCTGCGTCACCGTATCAGGCCCGTTGCAGGCGTTGTAGGCGAGCCCGGTGTCAGGCAATGTTTGCATGAGTCTATTCGCGAGCCTTAGGTGGGTTGGCACACTGAAGGAGACGGCGCGCCCTCAGCCAGCCATTGAAATCTGCCAGCAGAAGCTGAACCTGCCCCATGAACGCGGGTTGTCACAGATAGCCGCAGTTGGCGGGCGGTCCCCATTGCCGGCCCAACTGGGAAGAGACGCAGACGAACATAGGCTATATCCGGCGAGCTGCCAATGGCGGCTCGCCTTTTTTGTTGCCCTCAGCCGCTCCCACTGCCCGCGGGGCCCATGATGCTCCCTGTAGCGAGCTTCCTATGGGCAGGATACAAACGCCACCTGTCGGCCCCTGCGCAGACCATCGAAGTTGAGGCGGTAGGCAGCAGCGTAACGCAGTTCCAGCCCGGAGATGAGGTATTTGCGGACATTGGCCAGCACGGATTTGGCGCCTTTGCCGAGTACGTATCGGTTCCCCAAGATGCACTGACACTGAAACCGGCCAACATCACCTTCGAGGAAGCAGCGGCCGTGCCGCAGGCAGCAGTCGTCGCCCTGCAGGGACTGCGGGATAACGGAAAGATCCAGCCAGGGCAGACGGTTCTGATCAACGGCGCGTCGGGTGGTCTTGGCACCTATGCAGTGCAGATTGCCAAATCGTTCGGGGCTGAAGTCACCGGTGTGTGTAGCACGAGAAACGTGGAGTTGGTGCGCGCGATAGGGGCGGACCATGTCATCGACTACACGCATGAAGATTTCACCCAGCATCAGCAGCGGTATGACCTGATCTTTGATATTGTGGCGAACCGTTCGATTTCAGACTATATGCGTGCATTGCGCCCGGGGGGACACTATGTTGCCTGCGCGTTCAACCCAACCGCCCTCTTCCTGGGTCCACTGCTTTCATTCAATGGGCGTAAGCAGGCAAGCTCGTTGATCCACAAGCCGAACCGGGACGATCTAGCCATTATGCAAGAACTCCTTGAAGCTCGCAAGGGCGTGCCAGTCATCGATATGTGTTTCCCGCTGCGTGAGGTCGCCGATGCCATGCGCTATCTGGCAGCGGGCCAGCACCGGGGCAAAGTGGTGATCACTGTGGCACACAAGAGGGTATAACAGCCAGCGCCGCAAAGTGTCTGTGTAAGACGCCCGGGGCCCGCCGTTACGGATCAAAAGAGCTCTAGAACTGTGCTACCGTCAAGATTTTAATTACGGAGGAGTGATGGAAATGGACCAGGTGAAGTTGACGCTTTCGGCGATCTGGGTGGCTCTCATGTTGACCTACCTGCTCGGGGACGTGATGCGGATCTTTAGCGGCGACTTTGTAGCGGGAGAAATCGCAGGTCAGCAGGTAAGCCAGGCCATGTTCTTGGGGTTAGCAATCTTCATGGTGATTCCGATTATCATGGTTTACCTGTCCCTGACGCTGAATCAGC